>JAYVZM010000179.1:0-12403 GCA_043783345.1 Verrucomicrobiota bacterium | reverse complement strand
GGTCGGTCTGGTTGCGGATGAGCCGGCCGATGCCCTGGCGGAATTTGATGAGCGCGTCGGGCAGGGTGAGTTCGTTGAAGGGATTGCCGCCGCGGTCGCGGATGTGCTCGCACCTGGCCTCGGTGATGGGATGGGTGGGGGGATCGAAGGGCAGGCGGGTGATGATGACCTGCGAGAGCGCCGCGCCGGGGACGTCCACTCCGGTCCAGAAGCTGTCGGTGCCGAAGAGCACGGCGTTGCCGAGCGTCCGCATCTGGTGGGCGAGCTCGGTACGCGAGAGATCCGCGCCCTGCATGAGGAACGGCCGCCCGGCCTGCCGCCAGCCGGGTTCCAGTTCGAGGGCCACGGCGCGCATGTCGGTGTAACTGGTGAACAGCACCAGGGAGCCCCCGCGCACCTTTTCGGTGCAGAAGCGGATATAGTCCGTGAGCGTGTCGACGGCGAGCTTCGCCTCGCCGGCGGTCGGCAGCGGCACGTCGCTCGCCACAAAGACGCGCATGTTGTGCTCGAAGTCGAACGGCGACTTCACGGCGGTTTTCTCCGCGTGCTCCGCCCCGATGCGGGCGGCGAGCGGCTCGATGCTCCCGCCCATGGCGAGGGTGGCGCTGGTGCAGACGACGCTGGTGCGGCAGCCGAAGAGGTGCTTCCGGAGCTCGGGCGCCACGTCGATCGGCGCGCTGCGGAGCGAAACGATCGTCTGCTTCCGGCCGCTGCGTTCGGCCCAGTAGACGTGCCCCTGGTCGCCGAGCGTGAGCCATTCCGTGAGGCCGGCCTGCAGCCCCTTGATCCGCTGCTGCTGCTCGAGCATCTCGTCGTGTTCGCGCCCGTCCTCCCTCTTGTCCGCGAGCCGGCCCATCAGCCGGTGCAGCGCACCGAGCGGACCGTCGAGCATCGGCTCGGCTGCGCCGGTTTCGCGCAGGCGCACGACCGGGCGCGGGGTGAGGATCTTGTCGGAGATGAAATCGAAGAACTGCTTCGAGGCGTCGAGGGCGTCGAGCACGAGCTGCTGCGCCGCGGGGCCGCCGTGCTTGCGGAAGAGGCCGCGCTTGGTGCGCGGGTTGAACAGATGCTTGAGGGCGCGGTCGACGCCATAGCTGCTGAGGGAGAGGCCGAAGTTGTTGGTGGCGACCTCCGGCACGGTGTGCGCCTCGTCGAGCACGAGAAAGTCGTCGGGGAAAAGCACGCCGCGCGTCTCCGTGGTCGCGTCATGGGATTGCGCGCCGCCGGAGTTGATGAGGGCGAAGAGCAGGGCGTGGTTGACGATGATCACTTGCGCCGAGCGCAGGCGGGCGCGGGCGCGCTGATAGTGGCATTTCTCGCTGTCGCAGTGCTTGCGCGAGCAGGAGGAGGAATCGGCGTTGACGGCGTCCCAGACCTCGGGGCGCGGCGGCGGCTTCAGGTCGTGGCGCAGGCCCGTGGTGGTGGTCTCGGCCCATTTGGCGATGCGCTGCAATTCCTCGTAGTCGGCGTCGGCAAACAGCGTCGTCCGGTCGGCGAGGGCGTGGCTGAGGCGCGTCGGACAAAGGTAATTCGACTTGCCGACCAGCACGGTGGAGCGGAAATCGGCGTAGCGGGCGAGGGCGGGGCTGGTTTTAAAAACGCGCCGGCAGATGGGCAGGTCCTTCTGCTCGATCTGTTCCTGGAGGGAGATGGTGTGGGTGGAGACGATGAGCTGCCGGCTCTGGTCGGTGGCGTGGATGATGCCGGGGAGGAGGTAGGCGAGGGATTTGCCGACGCCCGTGCCGGCCTCGAAGAGCAGCGGCTCGTCGTCGCGCATGGCCCTCGCCACGGCGCGCGCCATTTGCTCCTGCTCGGGGCGGTGCTCGAGTTTCAGGGCGGAGCAAAGCTGGCCGGTCTCGGAAAAAATCCCGGCCACCAACTCGCGCACCCGCGTCGGCTTGGGGCCGGTCTCCATGGGCGGGCTGCCGTCATCGTTCAAGCCAATCATGGGCGCCAATGAGCGGTGTTAATCCATGCGGAGCAAATTAAATTGCGGGCACCGCCGCGCGGAGCATCGTCGAGGCATGACCGAGACCGCCGCGGCGTGGACCGACGACCTGATCCGCTTCCTGCAAAGCCAGCCGGGGGTGGCGGCGGTGCGGGTGAATCCGGCCGACCGCACCGTGGCGCTGGCCACGCTCGGCCAGGTCGACGTGGCGGCGGTGGAGGCGCAACTGGCCGAGGTGCTTCGCGCGGTCGAGGAGCGGCTGGCCGGCAGCAAGGCCGCCGCCGGCAAACCGGCCGGCTACGTGGTGCGGGAGACCGGGGGCGTCACCACGATCCAGCGCCCGACCTGTGTGACGGCTCCCTCGCTCTGGCAATGGCGGGCATTTTCGTGGCCCGAGGCGGCGACACCCGAGCCGAAGACGCCGGAGTGGCGCTTCCTAGCCACGATGGCGGCTATCTGCGGAGTCAGCGGCCTGACCGCGTTCGCCCTGGGGCATGTGACCGCCGTGCCGGCCCTGGTCATCAAGGGGCTTTACCTCCTCGCGCTCATCACCGGCGGCTGGGATGCGGCGATCGACACGTGGGAAAACATCCGCCAGAGGAAGCTCGACATTCATTTCCTCATGCTGGCCGTGGCCGTCGGCGCCGTGGCCATCGGGGCGTGGAGCGAGGCCGCGTTGCTGCTGTTCCTGTTCTCGGCCTCGGGGGCGATGGAGGAATACGCCCTCGACCGCACCCACCGCGAGGTCTCGGCCCTGCTGCACACCGCGCCCAAGCTGGCCACCATCATCGGTCCCGACGGCGAGCAGCATGTCGTCAAGGCCGGGGATCTGAAGGTCGACGACCGCCTCCTTGTGAAGCCGGGCGACATGTTCGCCGCGGACGGCGAGGTCGTAAAGGGCCAGTCGTCGAGCGACGAGTCGACGCTCACCGGCGAGTCCATGCCGGTGGACAAGTCGGTCGGTTCGCAGGTTTTCAGCGGCACGCTCAATCTCCTTGGCGTGGTCGAGGTGCGCGTGCTGCGCCTGGCCTGGGAGAGCACGCTGCAGAAGATCATCCGGCTGATCCAGACCGCCCAGAAGCTGAAGGCGCCGAGCGAGCGCTTCACCGACAAGTTCGGCGCCGGCTACACCCTCGCGGTGCTGGGCCTGACCGCCACGATGTTCCTCGTCTGGTGGCAGGGGTTCGGCATCCCGGCGTTTCGCAACGAGCCGGGGCATTTCTCGGCGTTTTACCGGGCGATGACACTGCTGGTCGTGGCGAGCCCCTGCGCCCTCGTGCTTTCGATTCCCTCGGCGATCCTCGCCGCCATCGCGTGGGGCGCAAAGCACGGCATCCTGTTCCGCGGCGGCGCCGCGATCGAAAAGCTGGCCCAGGTGGACGTCGTCGCGCTCGACAAGACCGGCACGCTGACCACCGGGGAGCTGGCGGTGGTTTCCCACGAAAGTTTCCCGCCCGGACGCGAACAGGAGGTGCTGGAGCTGGCCTACGCCCTCGAGAAGAATTCCACGCACCCGATCGCCCGCGCCATTACGCAGCACGCCCGCCAGGCCGGCGTCCGCGCCCGCGAGGTGGAGCAGTTCGAGTCGATCACCGGGCAGGGCGTGCGCGGCAGGTTTGGCGAGGGCACGGCCGTGCTCGGCCGGCGCGAGTTGATCGCCGCCGGCCCCTTTGCCGCCTGGCTGGAGAAAATGCCGCCCGCCGATGCGGAATATTCCGAGGTATGGGTGCTGGCTTCCGGCCTGATCGGGCGTTTGCTGTTGAAGGACCAGTTGCGCCCCGAATCGCGCAGCGTGCTCGCGGCGTTGAAGGCCGGCGGCATTAAGACGGTCATGCTCACGGGCGACCGCCGGCACACGGCCGAGTCCGTGGCGCACGAACTCGGCGTCGGCGAGGTCCGCTCGGGTCTTTCCCCGGAGGACAAGGTGGCCGCGATCGAGGGCTACCGGCAGCAGGGCCACAAGGTCGCCATGATGGGCGACGGGGTGAACGACGCGCCGAGCCTCGCCGCCGCCTACGTCTCGGTGGCGATGGGCGCGCGCGGGAGCGACGCCGCGCTGGAGCAGGCCGAGGTCATCCTGATGCACGATCGCATCGAGAATTTCCTCGCCGCATTCCGCCTCAGCCGGCGGGCGCGGCGCATTATCAAGCAAAACCTGGTCATCGCGCTCGGCACGGTGGTGCTCATGGTACTGGCCTCGCTGGGCGGCTTCGTCCCGCTGAGCCTCGGCGTGCTGGCGCACGAAGGCAGCACCGTGGTGGTTTGCCTCAACAGCCTGCGGCTGCTGCTGGGGAGAAACCGGTGATCCGCAGCCGTTGACCGGCCTGCCAGAGGCAGCCGAAGACGAAGGCCGTGTTCAGCAGCGACAGGACCACCGAGACTCCGGTGAAAGCGGCGGAGTTGCACTGCCAGCGTCCGTCAAGGCCGTAGAACAGAAGCAGGTTGAGGTTGGCCGCCAGGCTCGTGAAGACAACGAGGGGCAGCGCCCCGGTGGCGCGGGCACAGAGCAGCGCGAAAGCGAGGATCATGGCGAGAAAGAGATGGTTCTCGTGGACCCCGATGTTGAGCGCGCAATAGGAAAAATAACCGATGGTGGCGAACCAGAGAAAATCGGCGAAGTCGCGACCGCGGCACAACTGGACGAGCAGCAGGAAACCATAGGCCGCGGCAAACAGAAGCTTCATGGCCAGCGCCAGCGCCGGCGGCGGCACCACGTCGAACAGCGCCCCGCCGGTGAGCCCCTGGTGATGGTGGACCAGCAATTGCCAGACCCAGTTGAGGTTGAGCCCCTGATAGCTCAGCGCGGTGTGGAAATGCAGCGCCTTGTCCAGGGCTTGGCAAATCGCCGCCGGCTTGAAAAGCAGCATCGCCCCGGCCGCGACGGGCAGCGCGCCGGCGGCCAGGCGACCGAGAGCACCCCGCCAGACGCGCGGCTGCCGCAGGGTGGCCGGGCGGAGCCCCAAGGCGTGCACTAGGAAGAACGGGGCGATGATAAGCGGCTGCCACTTGATGGAAACCGCCACCATGAAAAAGAACGAGGCCAGCACGAGACGCTGGCGCTGCAGGGCCCAGAGAGACAGCAGGAAGGCGGGCAGGCAGACCGCGTCCAGGTAGCCGAGGGCCGCGGAATTGAGCACGATGGCAAAAAGGAATCCGGCGGTCTGCAGCAGATTCCGGCTCCACAGACCGAAGATCAGCGTGGCGAGCAGCGCACAGGCGGTGATGTTGCTTTTCAACAGGAGAAAATTGTCCGTGTCCAGCCAGGCGGCGGCCCGCGTGGTGATAAAGAGAAAGGCAAAGGATCCAGGCGGATAATCCGAAAAGGCGATGGTGTAGCCCCCGGACATGCCGTGTTCCCGCATCAGCCAGCTCCACCGCAGCCAGTAATCCGGGACGTCCGATGTGCCAGGCAAGGAGACGCAAAGCAGGCAACCGGTGAGCGCCAGACCCAACGTCAGCAGCGGAACAAGTCGGGGAGCTGATGGAGAAGGATGGGCCGGGGACGATGACATGCCGTGCGTTGGCAGAAAGCCGCGGGCATCGCAAGCCAAGGTGAAGGCAGCACTCTGGTCGTCTGCCTCAATTCCCTCCGGCTGCTATTTGGCAAAAACCGGTGACCGACGGGCGTCGGCGAGCGACGCCCCTGCGAAAAACCTCAATCCTCGATCCAGACGTGGTCGCCGGTGCGGACTTCCTCGAAGAGCGCGACGATCTCGAGGTTGTTCATCTCGATGCAGCCGGCGCTGAAGGGCCGGCCGAGGCGTTCCTCGTGGTTGGTGCCGTGGATGTAGATGTAGCGTTCGAAGCTGTCGACGTCGGCGCCGGCATTCACGCCGGGCTCGAGCCCGCGCAGCCAGAGGATCCGCGAAGTGATGAGGTTTTGGGCGTTCTGCTCCGCTTCGAGTTCGTTGAAATGCCGGCCGAGGTTGATCCGGCTTTTGAACACCGTGCCGGGCGGCGCCCCCGCGCCGATCCGCTCGGCGATGAGGTGCAGGCCGCGGGGCGTGCCGAGGGAATCCTTCACATTCGACGGCGGACGGAGCGAAGTGGAGACCACGTAGCTCTGGCACAACACACAATCGCTGTAAAACATCAGCAGCTGCTGTGTCAGGGAAATGGCTATGACACGCGGTGTGGGCTTGATTCCCAGCGCGGCACACCTTTCTTTCATCCGTTTCAACGTATCATTCACCGTGAGCAAGAATTCATATCGAGTCGGTATCGTCGGGGCCACCGGCGCAGTCGGTCAAGAGCTGATTGCCCTGTTGCAGGCCCGTTCCTTCCCGCTCGCCGAGCTGAGGCCCCTGGCCTCGGCGCGTTCGGCGGGCCGCAGCCTCGATTTCGCGGGAAAAAAGCTCACGGTGCGGGAGGCGACACCCGACGCGTTCGCCGGGCTCGACATCGCCTTTTTCGCCGCCGAGGGCGCCATCGCGAAGGCCCTGGCCCCGGAAGCGGTCAAGCGCGGCTGCCTCGTCCTGGACAAGAGCTCGGCCTTCCGCATGGCCGCCGACGTGCCGCTGGTCGTGCCGGAAATCAACCTCGATGCCACCCGCGGGCACAAGGGCATCATCGCGAGCCCCAACTGCTCGACCGCGGTGGCGCTGATGGGCCTTTATCCGCTGCACCGGCGCTTCGGCGTGACGCGCGTGGTTTTCGCCACCTATCAGTCCGTTTCGGGCACCGGCGCCGACGCCATCGACGAACTTGAGGCGCAGACCCAGGCCTACGCCAAGGGCCAGCCGCTGCCGCGCAAGGTCTATCCCTACCAGATTTTCCAGAACGTCATCCCACAGGTCGACTCTTTCGGGGCCGACGGCTACACCGGCGAGGAGACCAAGATGCGCGAGGAAAGCCGCAAGATCATGGGTCTGCCGGCGCTCAAGGTGTCGGCCACCTGCGTGCGCGTGCCGGTCGTGCGGGCGCATTCCGTGGCGGTCAACGCCGAGTTCAGCCAGCCGGTGGATCTCGCCGCCGCGCGGCAGGCGGTCGCGGACTTCGCCGGCGCTGAGCTCGTGGACGATCCCACCGCCAAGGCCTACCCGACGCCCCTTGATTTCAGCCGGCAGGTGAAGTGCGGCGTGGGCCGCCTGCGCCTCGACACCGCGCTGGACAACGGCCTGTCGTTCTGGGTGAGCGGCGACAACCTCTGGAAGGGCGCGGCGTTGAACTCGATCCAGATCGCCGAGGCCATGATCAGCGCCGGCATTCCGCTGCGGGCGTGAGGGGCAGTCTGGGATGGGCCAGCGACCTTGATCGCGCCAGACAGGGAGGCGCGTGCAAGCACGCTGGTCCACGGTTTCACGCCCCCCGGCCTTTCGACTTGCCGGGCCGGAGGGCTTGCCGTTTCGTGGCGTCTTCCGGACGCTTAGCTCAGTTGGTTAGAGCACCTCGCTTACACCGAGGGTGTCGGGGGTTCGAGTCCCTCAGCGTCCATTCTTCAGCCGCACTCCGTCTGGACCAAAAATGAAGATCATTCTCGCAACAAGAAAAAGCCCCCTGGCCCTCACCCAGACCGAGATGGTCGCGGCCCGCTTCCGGGAAAAGATCCCCGGCGCCGAGTGCGAGTTGCTCCGGATCGTCACGACCGGCGACAAGCAGGCGGAATGGTCCCTCGCGAAGCAGGGCGGCAAGGGACTGTTCACCGCCGAGCTCGAGCAGGCACTGCTGCGCGGCGAGGCCCACGTGGCGGTGCACAGCTGCAAAGACCTGCCGGGCGAGAACACCCCCGGGCTCGCCGTCGCCGGCTTCATGCCCCGCGAGGACACGCGCGACGTGCTGGTGCTGCGCGAAGGCATCACCGAACCGAAGACCATCGCGACGGGCAGCCCGCGCCGGCAGTTGCAGATCAAAAGGCTTTTTCCGGCCGCCACCTTCAGCGAGATCCGGGGCAATGTGGACACCCGGCTCAAGAAGATTGCCGCCGGCGCGGCCGACGCGACCATCCTCGCCCGGGCGGGCATGAACCGGCTCGGCATCCACAGCTGGCCGGGCGTCGCCTTCCGGCTGCTGGAATTTTCTGAGAGTGTTCCCGCCGTGGGACAGGGGGCCATCGCCATCCAATGCCGGGCCGAAGACGCCCCCGTTTTTGTCGGGGCTCTCGATGCCGGCACGGCGCGCGGGGTCGATATCGAGCGCGCCATCCAGGCCGTCGTGGGCGGCGGCTGCCAGCTGGCCTTCGCCGCGCACGTGGCGAACGACACGCTCCATTTCTTCCACGAGCAGACGGGCGTCCGCACCCTGCCGCTGATGCCCGCCGATTACGCCAGCCCGGGCGCCGCCGCGCGCCGGCTGCTCAAGGAGCTGAATTTCCATGCCTGATCCCAAATCCCTGGCCGGCCGCCGCATCGTCCTCACCCGCCCGCGCGAGCAGGCGGTCGAATGGCGGCAGAAACTGGAGTCGCTCGGCGCCAGCGTGCTCGAACTGCCGCTCATCCGCGTGACCAAGGACATCAACCCCGGCACGCTGACCGAGGTTTTCCAGGAACTCGGCGGCTACGAATGGATCATCTTCACCAGCACCAACGGCGTGAAGTTTTTCTTCGAGGAGTTCAGCCGGATCCATGACGACATCCGGGCCTTCGGGCTCATGCGCATCGCCGTCGTCGGCGAGGCCACGGCCGCCGCCATCCGCGAAAAGCACCTGCGAGTCGAGGTGCAGCCGAAGAAGGCGAACGCGGAGGAGCTGGCCAAGACGCTGATCGAGCGCGAGTCCATGGACAGCGCGAAGGTTCTCGTCATCACGGGCAACCGCAACCGCGAGGTTCTCGTGCAAAAGCTGGAGGAGGCCCGCGCCATTGTCGACTGCCTGCCGGTCTACAAGACGGAGGAGGCGGACCTCGGCAAGGATCCCGGGGCGGTGGATTTCCGGGCGAATGGCGCCGACGCCATCCTGTTTGCGAGCCCCTCGGCGGCACAGTCTTTCTTCGACCAGGCGGCGGCGCTCAAGCTCGGCCCCAAGGCGAAGCGGCCGCTGGCGGGCAGCATCGGTCCGAGCACGACCGCCACGATGAAGCAACTGGGCCTGCCGGTGGATTTCGAGGCGGCGGAAGCCAGCCTGGATTCGCTGGTGCAGAGTCTGACCCAAAAACTTTCCCGCGGATAACGCGGATATCACGGATAAATTTTGCCCTATCCGCGTTCATCCGCGTAATCAGCGGAGAATTTCCGACATGAAAGCCCCTTTTCTCGATCTCAAGCTGCAGCATCAGGCCATCCGCACGGAAGTGCTCGCCGCGCTCGCGGCCACCTACGACGCCACCCGCTTCTGCCTCGGCAAGGACGTGGAGGATTTCGAGAAGGCTTTCAGCGCCACCCTGGGCTACCCGCGCACACTCGGCATGAACAGCGGCACATCGCCGCTGCACATCGCGTCGCTCTGCGGCGGCTTCGGGCCGGGCGACGAGGTCATCACGACGCCGTTCACCTTTGCCTCCAGTTGTTGGGGCATCAGCTATGTCGGCGCCAAGCCGGTGTTCGTCGACATCGACCCGGACACCTGGTGCATCAGCCCCGAGGCCATCGCGAAAGCCATCACGCCGAAAACCAAGGGCATCGTCGTGGTGCACATCTTCGGGCAGCCCGCGCGGATGGACGAGATCATGGCGATCGCGAAACAGCACGGGCTCTTCGTCGTCGAGGACTGCGCCCAGGCGGTCGGAGCGCATTATAAGGGGCAGCCCGTGGGCAGCGTCGGCGATTGCGGCACCTTCAGCTTTTATCCGACCAAGAACCTCGGCGCGTGCGGCGAGGGCGGGGCGTTTGTGTCGAAGCACGCCACGGTGATGGACAAGGCACAGCTGTTGCGCGTGCACGGCTCGCCTCAGCGGTATCAGCACACCGAAGTGGGCTTCAATTTTCGGATGGACGGCTTTCAGGGCGCGGTGCTCAACATCAAGCTCAAGCATCTCGCCGCGTGGACGGCTCGCCGCCGCGCCATCGCGGCGGAATATCGCGCCGGCATCAAGCGCCCGGACGTCCAGCTGCCGGGCGTGCCGGCCCAGGGCGAGTCGGTCTGGCACCAGTTCACGCTGTTGCATCCGCGGCGCGACGCCCTGCGCGTGCACCTGGAAAAATGCGGCGTCGGCACGGAGATCATCTATCCCGGCCCGATGCACCTGCAGCCGTGCTATGCCTCGCTGGGCTACCAGGCCGGGAGCATCCCCGTGGCGGAGCACGCCAGCGCCCGCTGCGTGAGCCTGCCGATGTTCCCCGAGCTGACCGACGCGCAGGTCGACCACGTCATTCGCTCAATAAATGCCTTTTAACCACAAAGGCACAGAGACACAAAGAACATGAATCCTCTATTTCTTCTTTGTGCCTTCGTGTCTCTGTGGTTCAAATAACATGATCAACGGGATCAGACTCAAGGTTTGCGGCATCACCTCGCTGGTGGATGCCGCTGCGGCCGACGCCGTGGGCGCCGACTTTCTGGGTTTTATTTTCTACCCCACGTCGCCGCGCAATGTCCCGCCGGCCCAATATCACGCGATGCGCGACCGCCTGCCGCCGCGGAAGAAGGTGGCAGTGCTCGTCGAGCCGGCGCCCGCGGACCTGGCAAGGCAGCTCGACCTCGGGTTTGATTTTTATCAGATCCATTTCAACCCGCAGACGCCGGTCGCGGTCATCCGCTCATGGGCGGAACAGGTTGGGCCGGCCCGGCTCTGGCTCGCGCCGCGACTGCCGCCCGCCGTGGATATTTATCCCGAACTGCTGCCGCTGGCGGACACCTTCCTGATGGACACGTTTCATCCGGACAAGATGGGTGGCACGGGCGTGGCCGGCGACTGGGCAAAGTTTAAGCGCTACCGCGAGGCGCATCCGGCCAAACAGTGGATCCTCTCCGGCGGGCTCAATGCCCAGAACATCGCGGAGGCCGTGACCGCGACCGGCGCGAAGTTCGTCGATGTGAACAGCGGCGTGGAGCAGGCGCCCGGCATCAAAAGCCCGGCGAAGCTGCAGGCCTTCGTCCTCGCGCTGCACAACGCGACGAAGCACGGCAATTCGAGTTATCGTTGATCGCGGCCGGCGGCTGCTCAATAGGGCAGAGGCCGGTCGATCGCGCCCAGGACCTGGCCGAGAAATTCGTTGAGGGAGGCTCCGTCGATCCACCGCACGACGACGACAAGGTCATTGTCCCAGTCGATATAAACGATGCTCTCGCCGGCGCCGCGGAAGGTGACGCTGCTCGCCGGTGTGGAAGGGAGGGACTTTCCGTTTGTATTGAGAAACCAGTTGGCGAAGCCGTAGGTCGGGTTGGCGGGGCCGGGGGTGCAGGCGAGGGCGATCCATTTTTCGGACACGATCTCGCGGTCCGCCCAACGGCCGTGCGGACCTGTTCAATCGCGGCGTAAAGCCGCTCCTACAATTTCAGAATCCCGGCATCCCGCCGCGGCCTTTCATCGCCTCCATCTGGCGCATCAGCTTCTTCTGGTTGCCGCCCTTCATCATCTTCATGAGCTTCTGCATCTGCTCGAACTGCTTGATGAGCTGGTTCACCTCGAGGACCTTCACGCCCGCGCCCTTGGCGATGCGGATGCGGCGGTTGCCATTCAAGATGCCGGGCTTGCGGCGCTCCTGGATTGTCATCGACTGGATGATGGCCTCGGTGCGCTTCATCTGCCCTTCCGCGTCGTCGGGCAGCTGCGCCCCGCTCATGCCGGGCATCATGCCCATGATGGACTGCATCGAGCCCATCTTCTTCACCTGCTGCATCTGCGCGAGGAAGTCCTCCAGGTTGAACTCCGCCTTGCGCATCTTTTCCGCCATGCGCTCGGCTTCCTTCTCGTTGATGTGCTCCTGCGCCTTCTCGACCAGCGACACCACGTCGCCCATGCCGAGGATGCGCGAGGCGAGCCGGTCCGGATAAAACGGCTCGAAGTCCGCCGTCTTTTCGCCGGTGCCGATGAACTTGATCGGCACGCTGGTGACGGCCTTGATGGACAACGCTGCGCCACCGCGCGCATCGCCGTCGAGCTTGGTGAGGATGAGGCCGGTGAGGCTGAGCGCGTCGTGGAAGGCCTTCGCGACATTGACGGCCTCCAGGCCGAGCGCGCCGTCGACCACAAGCAGCACCTCGTCAGGCTGCACCTTGGCGTGGAGCCGTTTCACTTCCTCGATCAAAACCTGATCAATCTGGAGCCGGCCGGCGGTGTCGAAGAGGATGACGTCGGCGTTTTGCTGCAACGCGAGCTCCAGGCCCTGGGCGCCGATGGCCGGCACGTCCTTGGAAACGCGGTCGCCGTAAAAGCCGAGTTCCTCCTGCTTCGCGAGAATCTCAAGCTGGTCGATGGCGGCGGGACGATTCACGTCGCACGCCACGACGAACGGCCGGGCGCCTTTCTTCTTGAGCAGCTTGCCGAGCTTGGCGGTGGAGGTCGTCTTGCCCGAGCCGTGGAGGCCGACCAGAAGAACCTTGAGCGGGCGTTTCTGGGCCAGCTCGGTCGTGCCCTCGCCGAG
>JAYVZM010000178.1:0-5127 GCA_043783345.1 Verrucomicrobiota bacterium | reverse complement strand
GGTGGTAAAAATCGGCCCGCGGGCCGGGGGAGGTGTCATGCTAGTCTACGGCTCTCGTTGAGGTAATGAGAATCCTTGTCCAAAACATGAGAACCTTGTGACCACACCGGCTGCCCGGAGCGGCCGCAAACGAATTTTCGCACGGGGCGGACATGGGTTCTTGTCGGGTGCAGCCGGGCGGTGTCACTTCAGGCCCAGTTGATGCAAAACCCAGCGATTGATCGCCTCTGCTTGCTCCGGCGGATAGCTGTGCGCCTGCTCCGGCTCGATCGCCAGTTGTTTCGGGGCGGTGATGACATTGTAGGCGGCGTAGGTCGAGGTCGGCGGGCAGGTCTCGTCGTTGTAACCCCAGATGTAGAAACCGGGGACCTTGATCCGCCGCGCGAAATTCACCGAGTCATAGTAGGTGGTCGTCGCGATTTTCGCCGGGGTGCTGTGCGGCGAGGGTGTGCCGTCGTCGTTGGGCTTGAACGGATGCGGCCAGCCGCCGGCGCGCCCGTGCAACTCGGCGGCGACATCGCACATCGCCGGATGCGTCGCCGACAGCGCGGTCACCCGGCGATCAAGCCCGGCCGTGACCAGGGAGAGCTGTCCGCCCTGGCTGGCGCCCATCACGAGGAGATTTTTGCCGTCCCACATCTCGCGCGAGGTCAGGAAATCATTCGAGCGCAGGCAGCCGAGATAAATGCGCCGGTAATAATAAGTGTCCTTATTGTCCAGATTGTTGGTCCAGTAACCGTTGAGCGCGCTGCTGTAGAGGGCGTCGTAAACGGATTGGGCCATGTTCACCGGAATGCCGTGGACGCCGATCTCCAGCACGATCGCGCCCCGGGCGGCGAGCTGCGGATCGCCCGCGTAGGGCCGCACGCCGGCGCCGGGCACCTTGAGCACGGCGGGATATTTTCCGGGCGCCTTGGGCTCGCAGAGGATGCCGTAGATGCGCGACGGATGGGGACTCCAACCGGGGCTGAAGGTGCGGAAGCTCACGTGATAGACATTCACCGTGTCGGTGCAGGCGTCGGGCAGGAGGGTGAGCTTCGCCTCCAGCGGGACTTTCGCCAGCTCCTCGCGTCCCTTTTGCCAGAACGCGTCGAAGTCCGCGGGCTCCGTCTGATACGGCGCGATCGTCTCCGGCGCGAAGGCGGCCGTGGCGACTCCCCGGTAGGGGCGGCCCGCGATCTCGGTGGTTACCGAACACCGGATGAACCCGCCCTCTTTCATCGTGCCGCCCTCGATCACGAGTCCGTCCAGCGGCACCTCGGCGCTGCGGGGCTGGGCCGGCATCATCTCGGGGCCGACGGTGTATTTCACCGTGACCCGGTCGATCGGGGTGTTGTCGGCGGTGACGGTCACCTTGAACTTCGCCGTTTCACCGAGCCGGTAAGTCCAGTCGCGGTGGTCGGGCGCGACGCGCACCTGCACGGTGGCGACGCGCAGGACCGCCGGCGGCGGCACCGGACTGATCGGCGTGTCGCTGGAGTGGCAGAGGGTGGCGCCGGCGGCCAGGGCCAGGCCGGTCGCGAGGGAGAGGCGGAGGAAGTGCATGAGGGGGTGGGAGACGAGGAGGCAGAGGCGGGAATGACCTTAGAACCAAATCGAGTGACGGGGAATGAGATTCTTTGCTTCAATCATGGGCGGATTTGCTTCACTCGGCGGCGGGATCGGCCAGCGTGGCCCTGCGCCATGCCAGCCAAGCGAGCCTACGTCTACATCATCCGGTGCGCCGACCGGACCTTCTACATCGGCATCGCGAAGAATCCCGCGCTGCGGCTCGCCGTGCACAACACCGGGCGCGGCGCCAAGTATACGCGACCCCGGCGGCCGGTCCGGCTGATCTGGCAGGAAGGGCCGATGAGCCTGACGCGGGCGCTGCAGCGCGAATACCAGCTGAAGCAGTTGACGCGCGCGCAAAAGCAGGCGCTCATCCGCGGTAAATTGAAAGTCCCCCGGCCACGTTGAACTCATGCTTTTCCTGAACAAACTTCTGCCCGTGTTCGTGCTGCCGCTGGGGTTGGTGTTTTTGCTCCTGTTGTTCGGCCTGTGGCGGAAGAAACGCTGGCCGGTCGTCACGGCCGCCCTGCTGCTCTATGTGGGCAGCACACCGTTGGTCGGCGACCGGCTGATCGGCTGGCTTGAGTCGCATTATCCCGCGGTGCCGGTCGCGCAGGTCGCAGCCGCCGACGCAGTCGTGGTGCTCGGGGGGATTTTCGGACCGTCGGTCGCCCCAGGCCTGCTGCCGAATTTTTCCGACTCGGTGGAACGGCTCGAGGCGGGCATCGTGCTGACCCAGGCCGGCAAGGCGCCCTGGCTGGTCTTCACCGGCGGGTGCATTCCTTGGGAGGGCCGGGACAAGGTCGAGGGCGAGGACTCCCGCGCGCAAGCCATCCAACGCGGGGTGCCGGCGGAAAAAATCCTCATCACCCGCGAGGTGGGCAATACTTCCGACGAAGCGCGCGCCGTCGCCGCCCTGATGAAGGAGCGCGGCTGGCGGCGCATCATCCTGGTCACGACCGGCTGGCACATGCCGCGCTCGGCCCGGCTCTTTCAGCGCGCCGGCGTGGATTGCATCATCTTCCCCGTGGATTTCCGCTGCGACCGCCGGCGACCGCTGACGCTGCTGGATTTCCTGCCCAAAGCCGACGCCCTGGCCAACACCGAGACGGCCTTGCGCGAGATTTACGGCAACCTGTTCTATCGCCTTGTCAGGTGAGTCATCCGGCTGGTCGTGCCGGATCGCGCAGGAAAAGTTCATAGTCCGCCGGCGTGTCGAGATCGCTGGCGCCCGCGAGCGGCACGAGGCCGAGCGCGCCCTGTTGCTCCTGCAGCAGCATCCGCGCGCCCGCGTCGCCCCGGAGGGTCAGCAGCCGGGGAAACCATTCCGCAGTGAACAGCGCCGGTGGGCCCGTTACTCCCCCGGCGGTTGAGGCGATGATGGAATGTCCCGTCGTCCGCTGGGTTTCGACCAGCCGCCTGAAATGATCCGCGGGGCAATCCGGCTGGTCGGCCAGGGCGATGATCACGGCCGTGGCCGCCGGCGTTCCGACCATCAGCTGCTGCAGGCCCTTCCGCACGGACGAACCCATCCCGCTGGCCCAATCCTCATTGAGCGCGATCTGCACCGGCAAATCCGCGAGGACCGGCGCAATTGTTTCCGCATACGCCCCGAGCACCACGATCACCCGCGACACCGGCGCGGCGAGCGTTTGTTCGACCACATGGCGCAGGAGCGGCTGGCCGGCGACGGGCAGCAGTTGCTTGGGCCGGCCCATCCGCCGCGAGGCGCCGGCGGCGAGCAAAACGAGTCCGCATGAAAAATCCTCAGCCATGGATCGGCCCGGGCGGACGCTCGCGCAGAAATCCGGCGGTGCGGCCGGCGAGCCGCGCCTGGATCTCCGCCAGAATGGAGAGGGCCACGGTTTCCGGCGTCCTGCCGCCGAGATCGAGACCCACCGGGGCATGCAGCCGCGCGCGCATCTCCGCGGTGACGGTCAGGCCGGCGCGGTCGACGTCGGCCAGCAGCCGCTCCGTGCGGTGGCGCGGGCCGAGCAGCCCGAGGTAGGCGAGCGGCAGGGGCAGCAACTGGCGCAGCAGCACGGCGTCGTCCCGATAGCGGTGCGTCATCACCACCGCCAGCGTGCGCGCACCATGTAACACGGCTCGCGCGGCCGACTCGGCGGGCGACACCACGACGGTCGAGGCGCTGTGAAAACGCGCCGCCGTGGCGTAGGCCGGCCGCGAGTCCACCACTGTCACGTGCCACCCCAGTTCGGCGGCCAGACGGACCAGCGGCTGCACATCGTCGCCCGCGCCGAACACTACCAGCGGATGCGGCGGCGGGACGGTTTCCTGAAAGATATCCAACCCGTCCGTTCCTGCGGCCGGAGCACCGGCGAGCCGGGTGCCGACCCTGGTCTCCGCCGGTCCACCGTGAACCACGGCGAGCAGCGTCTCGCGTTGCGCATCCTGATTGGCGCGCAGCACCTGGAGCCAGCGCGGCCGTTCCGGCGACACCGGTTCGAGCAGCACCCGCACCCGGCCGTCACAGCCGTTGCCCGTGCCCCAGACGACATCGTTCTCCGTCGTGGTGTCGTAGGTCGCAACCTCTGCCCGGCCGGTCGTCAGCACCCGTCGGGCGCGCTCGAGCAGATCCTCCTCGAGACAACCGCCGCTGATGGAACCGGTGCGCGTGCCATCGGGCAGCCACAAAAGCCGCGCGCCGGCCTTGCGGTAAGAGGAGCCCTCGACCCGGACCAGGGTGGCGAGCACGGCGGGCGCGGCGGGGTGCGCGGCGAGCAGATGCAGGAGGGCGGTGATCTCACGCATGGCGGGCGCTCAAGGGCTGAGCGCATAGACGGCGGGAACTCCCTCGGCGCGTAGCAGCCGCGCCAGCGTCGCGCTGCGCACGCCGTGCCGGCAGGTGAGCACCAACGGTCCCGCCGCAGCCAGCTCGCGCAACCGGGCGAGATCGTGCCCGGGCACGGCGAGCGCGCTGTCGTTCATCGGGGTTGCTTCGCCGGGTTCGAGGAGATGGACAATACGGACGTCCGCGCCGAGCGCGGCCAGCCGGCCGGCGTCGATCCGCACGGGTGTTCCGTTCGTGTCCGTGGCGGGGTCGTCGCGCAGTTGCTCCAGCCGGCCGCAGGCCGGGCAGCCGGGCCGCGCGACGCGAGCGATGGCGAGCAGCGAGCCGTCGAGCAGGTTGACTAGACGCGTCTGGCGCGGGGCGTCGCCCTCGCGGCCGAGCAGCAGCTTCAACGCCTCGGCGGCCTGCATCACGCCGAGCACGCCCACGGCGGGGCCGAAGACCGGGCCGCCGGCGCAATTACCGGCGGTGTCGAGCTCCGTCGCACCGTGCGCCGGCCACTGGCAATGGAGGCAACCGCCGTCGCCGCGGCGGAAAACGTCGAGCGTGCCCTCGAAACGGTGGACGGCGGCCGACACGAGCGGCACGCCCAGGGCGTGGCAGGCGTCGTGCACGACGAAACGTGTGGCGAAATTGTCCGTGCCGTCGAGCACCACGTCGTGCCCGGCGACCAGTGCGCGGGCGTTGCGCGCCGTGAATTCGGTGTCGTGCGCCGTGACCTCGACCGCCGGATTGTGCAGCCGCAGCCGCGCCGCCGCGGCCAG
>JAYVZM010000177.1:0-5131 GCA_043783345.1 Verrucomicrobiota bacterium | reverse complement strand
GATGGTTTCGCCGGCTCGTTCTTCACCGGCGCCCTCGCGACGCTCGTCGCCACGCCGTGCAGCGCCCCGTTCCTCGCGCCCGCGCTCGGCGCCGCCCTTTCGCTCTCGGCCGTGCAGTCGTTCCTCGTCTTCACCGCCATCGCCATCGGACTCGCCCTGCCCTACCTGCTGCTCTCGATTTTCCCGCAGGCGATCAAGCTCCTGCCCAAACCCGGCGCGTGGATGGAGACCTTCAAGCAATTCATGGCCTTCCCGCTCTACGCGACGGTCGGGTGGCTGCTCTGGGTGCTCGCCGGCCAGACCAAGGACGACGACAACGCCCTCCTCCTGATCGCCTTCGGCTTCGTGCTCGTCGCGATGGCCGCGTGGGCCTACGGCCGCTTCGGCCAGGCCCACGGCAAGCCGTCGCGGCAGCTGGCCGGACGCGTGTTCGCCGCCGCGCTGCTCGTCGGCGGACTCTACACCGGCTGGCCGAAGACCACCGAGGCCGCGCCCGCCGGCAGCTATCAGGTCGCCTGGGAAAAATGGAGTCCCGAAGCCATCGCCGCCGCGCAGGCCGCGGGCAAGTTTGTCTATGTGGATTTCACCGCCCGCTGGTGCGCCACCTGCCAGACGAACAAGGCCGCGGTCTTCCACAACGACGCGGTGCTCGCCGAATTGAAGAAGAGGAACGTCGTGCTCCTCCGCGGCGACTGGACCAACCGCGATCCGCTGATCACCGCCGAGCTCGCCCGCTGGAACCGCTCCGCCGTCCCCTTCAACCTTATCTACGCCCCCGCCAACCCCGCGCCCGTCGTGCTCCCCGAGCTGCTCACCCCGGACCGTGTCTTGGCTGGTTTCACTCAGGCCGCAGCGAAATAGCGCAGCACGGTCCCTTAGCAGGGGTGATGCAGTTGAAACCACGGATTTCACGGATGACACGGCTAAGGAACCATTCCTCGGAGCCTGTCATTCTGAACGCAGTGAAACTCAGAACGTAGCGACATCCTCATCCAACATGATGTCCGCCCGCGGTTGTGCTGCTGGATCCTTCTCCCGACACGACGGGATCAAGATGCTTGCTTGGATCATCCGTGTCATCCGTGAAATCCGTGGTTAATTCCTGCGGAGGCAAGGCCGCTACTTGGCCAGCAGTGCCGGCGGGCGGAAGGCTTTGACGATGCGAATCGCAGCCGCGATCTCGGCCTCGGTCATGTCCTTCCCGACGGCCGGCATCTTTAGAACCCCGGTCGTGGTCCGGGACCCCTCCCGGATCTGGTGTTCGATCTCGGCATCCGTCAGGCGGCTGTCCCGCAGATCCTTCGCCTTCATCTTGCGCCCCTGCGCGGTCCGCGCGCGGCCGTCGATGCCGTGGCAGGCCGCGCAATAATTTTCAAACACCACCGCGTCCTCGGCGGCCGGCGCCGCCCCGGCCCACGCAAACCACAGCCCAAAGGTCATGACCCAACGGCAAAGCATGCATGCACCATGGGGCGTCCCGCCCGCCAATGCAACCCGAAGGCCCGGCCTTGTCCCTGTTCACCCACTCCGGTCTTGCGTTTATGGTGCATAAAAACGCCACACTGCTGCGTGGATGAGGTGATGCCATTGCAGTCAACAACACTTGCGGCATGAGCCCGACGGTGACGGAGACGCTGCGGGCCTTTTATGTCGAGCATCGTCAGCAACTCTACACCTACGCGGTTTCCTTCACGCGCCAGCGGGAGGCGGCCGAGGATGCGATCCACCAGGCGTTCCAGCAGCTGCTCCGCCGGGATGAACTGCCGGCTGACCTCCGGCCCTATGTTTTCCGCTGTGTGCGCAACGCCGCCCTGGATGGATTGCGCCGGGCGAAGGTCCGGGCCGATTCGATTTTTGACGAGGAGCGCACCATTGATCAGGTCGCCCCCGATACCCCGGCTCCATTCCTGGCCCGCGAACTGGATGAAAAACTCCAGTCCCTCTCTCTGGACGAACGCGAAACCATCGTGCTCAAAATCTATGACGATTTTACCTTCCAGGAAATCGCCGCCCTTCGGAACGTGCCACTGCCCACCGTGGCGTCATGGTATCGCCGGGGGCTGGAAAAATTGAAAACCCTGATGAACGACACACCATGAACGATCTCGAAAAACACCTGCGCGACCTTCGCCTTGCCCCGCCCTCGCCGGAGCTGGATCGACGGATGCACGACACCTTCGCCGGAGCGGTCGATCCTGTCCCGCTCCCGAAGCGCCGCGGGTGGTGGCTCGTTTTGCTGCCGCTGGGCGCCGCAGCGACAATTGTTTTCGTATCGATGCGCTCCTTGCCCGGGCCGAAACCCGCGTCACCGGTCCCGGCCATAGTCTACGAGATCAAGCCGGAGGGCCTGATGCGTGATCTGCTGCTGACTCCGCCGGCCCGCCTTCGATCGCCGCCAAAATTGACGGTCAATGCTCCGCTCTAACCCTGCCTTCGCCCACGTTAACCTGAACTAGCTTTCCCATGAAATTCCTTCGTCCGACTTTCCTCCTGAGTGCTGCCCTGTTCGGTTCGCTTTTTCCGGCGCTGCCGGCGGCGGAAATTTTGAAACTGGACTCGGTGTTATACGTATTCAAGGACGCCGATTTTGCCCGTATCTCAATCGATGAAACTCCCGCTCCGTCCGGCCAGGGTATCGCCTTCAGCGCCCCCGCGACCCTGGTGTTCGACCAACAAGCCATGGTGCTTGATGGCGGATCCTATGCCTGGGATGGCAAAACAAAGGTGCCGCCGCATTTCAGCCTGATGGAATTGCCTCGCATCGTCACTGCTCCCGGACAGCCCGCCAGCGTCCGGTGCGTCCAACCCACGCAATACCTGGAAAAGGCCGCCGATGGCAGCCTCCATGTCCGGGAGATCCCCCAGGGCTCTCCGGAGGCCCCGCATTACCAGGTGAAGCTGACGGTGCAGCCCGCCGGGGCTGCGGCCACTGAACTGACGATTTCATGCGAAATGGATCTGGCGATGATCAAGGGGCGGGAAAAAATCCCCGGAGTCGATCTGGACACCGGCCGGCCGATCCTGGCGTCATTCAAGGATACTTTCAGAGTCAAGAGCCGGCCTGGCATCTGGTCGGGGGTGCTCGTGCGGTGCCCGGGCGCCAGCGATTACAGCGTGCTGCTGCTGCTCAAGGTTGCGCCGGAAGGCGGCGTGCCGCCGCCGGCTGCGCCGAGTGCCCCGGTGCCAACGGCCGCGAAATCCGATCCCATCCGGATCGAACTTTCAGGCTATTCGGTTATTGCTCCCGGTGGCGGACACTGGCGGAGAAAAAAAAGCGACGACGGAGCAATTTTCGAAAACCGAATTGATTATGCCCGGTTTTATCGCGCCGGATTTTCCGTGGTGCCTGCTCCCGCTTTCCCCGACCGGAAGAGTTTCCTGAACTTCGTGAAGCAAGCGATCAAGGCGAGAACTGATACGTCCGTATTCGGGTTGGTGAGAGATGATTTTCAGGAGAGCCTGAAAAACGGTCTGTGGGTGGTCGAATGCAACCTGGAGCGGGACTATTGGCGTTATGTCGACGAAAGGGGCGCCTTCCCGCCGGAAGGCCCGCGCCTTCGAACCCTCTATGCGATCGATCCCGGCGATCCGGATCGGATCGCTGTCGTGTGGTTTGCCTGGCTCGGCACCACTTTTAACAAGGCGAGGTTCGACGCGGAAGCCTCGGTTTTTCTGGGATCCTTGCAGAAATCGCACCGCTGACCCCTATCGGCTTCTCCGCGTTTTTCGTGGCTCCTTGTGAAATCCGCCCGGCGCCCGCGACTTCACGAGCCTGAAATAAGGTCAGGTTTCAGGTCTTTCAGGGGAAAGATTCTTCGCCGCTTCGGAAGGGGGCGCGGCGCGGGCGGCGGGCGGGCGGGCGGATCGCGGAGGACGTGCCGGCGGAGGCCGAGGCGCTTGCTCTCGGCGGTGCAGCGGAGCTGGAAATCCTGCATGCGCTGGAAAAGCCCGAGCAGTTGCTCCGGCTGCGCGTAGTGGTCGAGCCCGGAACGGTCGAGGGCGGTGAGCAGCTCGTGCGTGGCCTCGAGCGTCGAGAGGCAGCCCGGCTCCGGCTGCTGCTTGATGACATACCGGCTGGGCGCCGCGCTCGAAAACATGATCCGCGGCAGTCGCTGCAGGCTGGGGCTTCTGCGCAGCATGGGCCGGACGAGCCGCCAGGTGGCGTCCAGCAGGAAGACGACCAGCCGGCGCGACTCGAGTTGAGCGCCGAGGGTTGAGAGTGGGGGGTCGTTTTTCCGGACATCCGACAGATTCAACGCTTCCCGCCCCGGATAAAGCAGCACGGGATGATTCCTCGGTTCGTTGATCAGGGCCTGCACGGCCGCGTGATCGTCGAATTCAGTGCCGACGTGAATCTCGCTTTCCGCCAGGCAAAGGTGGGTGAGCCGGCCGGTGTTCGCCTTGATCCGTTTGAATTCATACGGATGCATAAGGATCACGAACTTCGTGCGCGTCGGCATGGGCGTGATCGAGCCGCACCAGCAAAGCGGCTGCGGCCAAAAACAACGGTAGCACATCGCGCGACTCATGAGCCGCGCACGCTTGCGCGGCGCCCGGCGCGTGGCCAGAGGCAAATGCGGCCGATCGAAGGGGCATGCCATCTCCGTGTCCTCTGTGTTAAATCCGTCCGATGCCGGCCGGCGACGCCATGAGTATTCGCGGGCGGGGTTCCGCCGTCGACCCGTCTTCAGCCTTGGCCGAGCCTACGGCTGACACGATGGCGGCCAGGCTGCCCGCGCTCCCGGTTGCTGCTCCCGCGAGCCGGGGCTTCAGGCTACCACCAGCGTGCACTCGCCGAGCTGGATCAGAAAGGCGGTGAACGTCTGCGGCCCCAATTTTTCGTGGACCTGCGCGACCTGCACCAAACGGCCGACCGATTGGTGCAGCGCGTCGTTCACCGCGGGCACCTGGTAATACTTGAAGCTGAGCGTGGCCCCGGAGGGGAACGCCCCGCCCGGTGAGGTCAGCGTGACCACGGCTGTGCCGGAAAAATTGCCGATCACCCAGTTCTGAAACCCGGTGATCTGGTTGCCCTGGGAGTCGGGCGCGGGCAGCGAACCGGTCCACTGGATGGGGTTAGCGGCATCGGTGCATTGCAGGCTGATGCCGGTCCCGGTCTGATAACCGCGGC
>JAYVZM010000176.1:0-5143 GCA_043783345.1 Verrucomicrobiota bacterium | reverse complement strand
CGGCAGGTAGCCGACGTGGCGGGCGCGGACGGCCAGGTCGAAGGTGGCCGCGTGGAGTGTGGCATCGAATTGCAAGAGCTGCACCGGCAGGTGTTCGTAGCGCAGTTCGATCCGGCCTCGGTGGTAGTGGCGGGGCCCCACGGTGGCGCGGACGGAGACACGGGCCTCGCCGGGGCGCGTTGGAGCGGTCAAAGCAAAGGAGAAGGGCGTGGGTTCGCCGGCGGCACCGAGGTGGAAATCGCGTGTGGCCGGCGCGATCTTCCAGCCGGCGGGCACTTCCAACTCCAGCGTGCCGCCCACGTTGGCGCGCGCCGCGGTAAGCTCGACAGTCACGGTCTTGGTCGCACCCGGGGCAATGAGTTCAAGGGGATGACCCCAGGCAAGTGAAACGGGACCGACGACTTCGAGCGGCCGGCGGATCTCGGGGCGAGCCGGGCCGGTCGTGACGGGCACGGGCAGATCGGCGACCACTAGCGTCTGGCCGCCGACCTCGAAGATTTGCTCGACGGGCAGGGCCGGTGGTTCTTCCGGCCGGCCGATGAGGCCCGGGTCTGTAACGGTATAGAGTCCGGGAGAGGGATCTTCCCGCAGCCAATAAGGCTGGGTGAGCGAGGCGTGGATGGACAGCGTGGCCGCCGTGTCACGACTCGCGGACTGTCCGCGGGTGAGCGCCAGTGCATCGCTTGGTTTCACCGGCGCTGAGTCGGGCAGACGCACGCCGAGCCAACGCACCGGCACGTCCGAGGTCACGGTTACCAAGTGGTGCAGCGTGAGGGCCTCGCCGGGCACGACATCGGCGCGGGCGATGGTTGTCTGCACGCTCAGGCCGAGGCAGGATTGCAGGATGCGGTCGAGCTGGGCGCGCTTGTAGAGGACGAGCGGATCGGACGGCAGCGCAGCCAGCTTGGCGCGGATCGCGAGTAACGCCCGCACCGACGCGGACGGATCGTCGGCCTTGAATTGCGCTATGGCGGCGTCGATCAGCGGGGCGATCTCCGTGCCGCCCGGAACGCGGGTCCAGGTCGTGTCGACGCCGTCCATGAGGTCCTTCTCGGCGGGATCACCCGCGAGCAGCATGAAGGATTGCAGGTTCGGCCCGTTGCCGACGCGGCTTGTGAATCCGCCCAGACCCTGGGTCTTGTGCATCGCACGGCTGCGCGCGGCGATGGCGCCAAAGGATTCGCCGGTCACGGCATCGGTGCCCGCGATGTCAGTCTGGAACGTGGGACCGTTCAGGGGCTGCGGGGTGTTGCCGAAACGGAAGGAATTCCAGAGCACGCGCTTCGGCTGCCACACGGTCAACCCCTGCGCGAGCTGCTCGGGGAAAGCCGCGGGATCGCCGGCGAGCTTGAAGGCTTCGACCGCGAGGATGGCCGAAGCGGTGTGATGCCCGTGGCCGCCGCTGCCGGGGGGAATGGGGAAACGGGTGACGATGACATCGGGGCGGAACTGGCGAATGACGCGCACGACGTCGGAGAGCACCTGGTCGTGGTCCCAGAAACGCAGCGTTTCCTCCGGGGTTTTGGAGTATCCGAAATCGATGGCGCGGGTGAAAAACTGCCGGCCACCGTCGAGCCGGCGCGCCGCGAGCAATTCCTGCGTGCGGACGACGCCGAGTTTCTCGCCGAACTCGGGGCCAAGTTCGTTCTGGCCGCCATCGCCGCGCGTCATCGAGAGGTAACCCGTGCGGTAGCCACGGCCGAGCGAGAGCCACGCAATGAGCTCCGTATTCTCGTCGTCGGGATGGGCGCCGACGTGCAGGACCGTGCCCATTTCACGAAAGCTTTTCAGCTCGTGCAGGAGGGCTCCGGGGGAAAGCAGCTCCGAGGCTGCAAAGGCAGGGCACAGGGCAAGGGGAACGACCGCGCCAAGCAGAGCGAGGCACGACCGCCGGTGCAGGGGAAGCATGATGGCGGATTATTTTTTGACGGTGAACGGCACGGAGAACTGCGTGTTCTCCCACATGATCTTCAGCACGCCGCCGCCCGCCGCGGTGTCATTCACGATCGCCAGGGTGAGCTGGTCGACGGACTTTTCGAGCGGATCCTGCTTCAGGTCGACCCGGGCGAGGTCGTGGGTTTCGTCGACGGGGACGCCCCATTTCCCAAGATTGGTGCTGAAGGCGAGTTTGGAGGGACCGGTCTCGGCCGCCACCAGATAGAGGGTGTAGGCGCCGGCGGGAAGGGTGGTTTCGCCGATCAGCAGCGGCTGCTGGGTGAGAAGGAGGGTGGCTTCGTCGGCGCCGAGGCGGTCGGCCTTGCTCCATTTCACCAGGCCACCCCAGATTTTGCGGGGCTCGCCCGTTTTGGGGTCCTTCGTGAACGGACGTCCGTAGGTGATCGTAACGCGGTTGCCGGTCCGGCGATCACCGATGACAGTGCTGATGGTCTCGTGCGGGCTGACGCCGCCGGACGAGGCGACGCGAGGTTTGGCGGGCGGCGGGACCGGCTGGGCCGCCGGAGAGGTTTGCGCGGACAGGCTGGCGGCACTGGCGAGCGCGAGGAGGGCGAGGGAGGAACGGATGAGGTTCATGATTTCCAGAGGGTGAATGGGTCGTGAGTGCCGGGAGAAAGACGCTGATGGAGCCCCGAGGTTGCGGGATCCGGTTGGAGCAGCCGGCTCGCGAGCCGCGCCAACGCTGTGAGTGCAACGCGCGCCGTCCGTCAGCGCAGGCTGGCGATGAGGGCCTCGTTCAGGTGGACGTATTCATCGCGCAAAGCCGGCGAGGGGGCCTTGGCGGCGGCGGCCAGGGAGGCTTGGGCGGTGGCGATGGCTCCGGCCTTGTCGCCGGCCTTGGCCTGGATGAGGGCCTTGCGGTAAACCAGGTAGAACGCGTCGGGCTGCGCCGCGATGGCGGCGTCCATCCAGCCGAGGGCTTTCTTGAGATCAAGATTGTGGTCGAGGTAGAACATGGCGGCCTGCACGTAGGGCTTCTTGGGTTCCGTCGAGGCCATGACGGCCTCGATCTGCGGCACGAGCGCGGCGGTGACATCGACTTCGAGTTTCACGGGCACGCGGGTTTTTTCCCAAATGAAGTAGAGGGTGGCGGACTCGTCACGGAGATCGCCGGTGCCGATGGTGAAGGTCTCGACGACGTAGGGATTGGGCACGGGCGTGGCCTTGACGCGGGCGACGTCGTTCTTCTGGTCGTAGGTGTAGGCGCCCCACTGGGACATGTTCTTGTGGATGATGACGGTCCACTCGGTCTTGCCCGGGATGGTGAAGAGTTCGTAGGTGCCGGCGGGAACGGCGGTGCCGTTGAGCTTCACCGCGGTGCTGAAGGTGATCTTGGTGGCGGTGTTGGCGCCGGTGCGCCAGACTTGGTCGTAGGGGACGAGGCCGCCGAAGATTTCGCGGCCCTTCATGCCCGGGCGGGAATAGTCGACGGTGAGGTCGGTGAGGCCGACGCGCTGCTTGAGGGAGCCGACCGGGCTCGGGGCGGGAAAGTCGAGTTTAGCAGCGGGGGTCTGGGCAAACAGACCGGTCAAGAGGACCGATCCGGCGATGAGAGACAGGGCGGGGCGGAGCAGACGGATAGTCATGGCGCGTATAAGAGAAGCCAGACTGCCGCTAGATTCCACAAAAATGTGAATACGAGCACGAAGAGGGAAAATAGCGCCCGGCAGATGAAAGCAAACGCGCCCGGCGATGAAATCGTGTAACCTTTCGCGGTGGGGCGGGTTTGTCCGCACACCCATGCTCTCGAACCTGCGTCTTGCCTTGCGCTCGCTCGCCCGCTCGCGGGGATTTGCGCTCATCGCGGTGCTCACGCTCGCCGTGGGCATCGGATCCACGACCGCCATCTTCAGCGCGCTGCAGGCGCTGGTGATCGCGCCGTATTCGTATCCCGCCTCCGACCGCCTCGTGCACGTGTGGTCGGGCAACTACTGGCCGCTGTCGCCCGCCGACGCGACCGACCTGAAGGCGGATTCGACCAGCTTTGGCGCCTTTGGCGTCTACCAGCCCCAGACCTACAACGTCGGGCAGGAGAACGCACAATCCGTCGTGGGGGTTACGAGCACGGCCGATGTGCTGCGAGCCTTTGGCGTATCGCCGATGCTCGGCCGCTGGTTTGAACCGGCGGACGAAGCCACGGGCGCGGCCCCGGTCGTGATTCTCAGCCACCCGCTCTGGCAGCAGCTCTTCGCCGGCGACCCGCAGGCCGTCGGCCGCAAGCTGCGGCTCAACGGCAAGGACGCCGAGGTGGTCGGCATCATGCCGGCCGGGTTCGAGTTCGTCAGTCCATGGATGCGCACCCAGGACTGCCAGCTCTGGACGCCGCGGTCCTTCGACGAAAAGGAGAAGAAACAGCGCGACAGCCACTACCTGCTCGGCATCGCGCGGCTGCGCGACGGCGTGTCGGTCAAGACCGCGGACGCGGAGATCAAGACCATCGGCAAGCGGCTGACCAAGCTCTATCCCGACTCCAACACGCGCAAGGAATTCCTCGTGCGCTCGCTGCACGAGGAGATGACACGCGAGATCGGCCAGAAGGTGTGGCTGCTCTTCGGGGCGGTCGCTCTGGTGCTGCTGGTGGCCTGCGGCAACGTCGCGAGCATGCTGCTCGCGCGCAGCGCGCGGCGGCAGGGCGAGTTCGGCGTGCGCGTGGCCCTCGGGGCCTCGCGGGGCGATTTGATGAAACTGGCCCTGGCCGAAAGTCTGGTGCTGGCCGTCGCCGGAGCCGTCCTCGGAGCCGCGCTGGCGGTCGGCGGGGTGGAGGTCCTCCGGGCGATTGCGCCCGTGAGCGTCGCGCGCAAGGCGGCGATCGCGTTGAACGCGCCGGCGCTCGGCTTCGGTCTGGGCGCCGCGGCGCTGACCGCCCTGCTGGCCGGCCTGCCGCCGGCGCTGGCGGCGATGCGGACATCCGTCGCGGGCGTGCTGCGGGCCGATGCCCGCGGGGCGGTGGGCTCGCCTTCGCGGCACCGCATGCTGCGCGGATTGATCATTGCGCAGGTGGCGGTGGCGTTCGTGCTGGCGAATGGCGCGGTGCTGTTCTCCGCCTCCTACCTGAAGGTTTTGCAGGACAATCAGCTGCTGGTCACGGACGCGGTGATCACCGCGCAGGTCTCGCTGAACGGCCCGCGCTACGAGAAGAACGAGGCTCGCGTGCGCTTCTGGTATGATTTCGTGGAGCGGGTGCGGG
>JAYVZM010000175.1:0-5182 GCA_043783345.1 Verrucomicrobiota bacterium | reverse complement strand
CCGGCACACCGGAATCGTTCCACCAGTCGGCGCCGAGCGCCGTCATTTGGACCATGCGGGAAGTGCTCATAAGGGATTCAAGGGGTCAGGCGCCGGTCAGGGCGCGGACGTATTTGCGGGCGGCGCGGGCCTTGGGCAGGGCCGGGACCTTGACCGGATCCTCCTCGGCCTCGACCACCAGCCAGCCGCGGTAGTCGGCCGCGGCGAGGATCGCAAAGATCGCCGGATAGTCGACGCAGCCGTCACCGGCCACGGTGAACACGCCGTTGGCCACCGCGCGGTAGAATGACCAGCCTTCGCGGCGCACACGCTCTGCCACGTCGGAGCGCACGCTCTTCAGATGCACGTGGGCGATGCGGGCCGCATGCCGCCGGGCGATGGCGACGGGGTCGATGCCGGCGAACGCAAGGTGGCCGGCGTCAAGCAGCAACCATATCTCCGTCACACTGCCGAGCAGCCGCTCGAGGTCGGCTTCACCTTGGATCACCGTGCCCATGTGATGGTGATAGACGATCTTCATGTCTTCGACCGCCGCCACGGTGGCAAGGTGCTTCAATCCGGCGATAAACCTCGGCCACTCGGCCTCGGTCAGGTGCGGAGCCGGTTGGTCGCCGAAGCAGAGTGCGGTGTCGCGTTCGCCGTGGATGCAGCGGGTGCATTCGGCCACGATCGCCACGCGGGCGCCGAGGGTCTTGAGCAGATTGAGGTGCGCGCGGAACGATTTTTCCTCTTCCGCCAGCGACTTGCTCGCGAGGTAAGTGCTGTGCCAGCCGCTGACGAGCCGCAGATCGTGCCGGCCGAGGGCCTCGGCCAGAGCGGCTGGCTGGCGCGGGTAGGCGTGGCCGAGTTCGGAGCCGGAAAAGCCGGCGGCGTGCATCTCGCGGAGGATCGTGTCAAGGGGCACGTCGCCAGCGAGGTCGTTGAAATCGTCGTTGCTCCAGATGATCGGATTCGCGCCGACGAGGCAGTCGCGGTGGAGTCGGACAGGTGACTTGGGTGCAGCGGACATGGGATCAGTAGTAGAAACGCTGTTTTTTCAAGGCGCGGTCGTAAGCGCGGCCCGCGGCGGCGACGCCGGGGACCCGCGAAGTGGCGGAGACGGGGACGTCCCACCACGAGTAACCAGGCAGACGCACCTCGGCGGGAACGGGGACATAGATGAGCACGACGCCTTTCACTTTTTTGGCGGCGGCGAGCGCGGTGCGAAGCTCGGCGGGTGTCGTGGCGCGCAGCGCGGTAGCACCGAGGCTTTCGGCATTTTTGGCGAAATCGACGGTGGCGAATTTGCCGGTGAGCCGGCGATCGGGACCGGAGCGATGCCGGAATTCATTGCCGAAGCTGTGGCCGCCGCTGCCGCACTGCAGGCCGTGGATGCAGCCGAAGCCGTGGTTGTCGTTCAGGACGATGGTCAGCTTCACGCCTTCCTGCACGGCGGTGACAATCTCGGTGTGCAGCATCAGGTAGCTGCCGTCGCCGAGGAAGGCGTAGACGTCACGCTTCGGCTCCGCGAGCTTCACGCCGAGTGCACCGGCGATCTCGTAGCCCATGCACGAGTAGCCGTATTCGGAGTGGTAGTCGTTGGGCGCGTGGGAGCGCCAGAGCTTGTGAATGTCGCCCGGGATGCCACCCGAGGCGTGGACCACCGTGCCGGTCGCACCGCAGGCGCGGTTCAGCTCGTCGATGGTCTGCGCCTGGGTGAGCGGCACGCCGCGTTTCGGCGCGACCAAAATGGCGCGGGTGGCGGACCAGCGGTCACGCGCCCGGCGCACGGCGGCACGGTGGGCGGCGGGCACGCGCCAGCCGGTGAGAGCGCGCGTGAGCTGCGCGAGGACGGCGCGCGCGTCGCCGACGAGGGGCAGGGCCCCGTGCTTGTGTGCGTCGGAGGCATTGATGTTGATGCCGATGAAGCGGACGCGCGGATTCTGGAACTGGGATTTGGAGGCGGTCGTGAAATCGCTGAGGCGCGTGCCGATATTGACCACAAGGTCGGCCCCGGCGGCGATCGCGTTGGCGGCGGCGGTGCCGGTCACGCCCACGGCGCCGAGACACGAAGCGTGCGCATCGGTGACGGCGCCCTTGCCGGCTTGGGTGACGGCAACGGGGATGCCGGTGCTGGCGGCAAACTTTGCGAGGGCGGCCGTGGCGTCACTGTAGTGCACGCCGCCGCCGGCGACGATCAGCGGACAGCGGGCGGTTCGCAGCAGGGCGGCCGCCTCGCGGAGTCGTTCCGCGGCGCAGCCGGGACGCTCGACGGTGTAGACGCGCTTTTCGAAAAAGTGCAGCGGGTATGCATAGCTCTCGGCCTGCACGTCCTCGGGCATGGCGAGGATGACGGCGCCGGTTTCGGCGGGATCGGCGAGGATGCGCATGGCCTCGGGCAGCGCCGTGAGGATCTGCTCGGGGCGGTTGAGCCGGTCCCAGTAGCGCGAGACGGGACGGAAGCAGTCGTTGACGCTGACGTCCTGACTGCCGGGATGTTCGAGTTGCTGGAGCACAGGCGCGGGGCGGCGGTTGGCGAAAATGTCGCCGGGGAGAAGCAGGACGGGCAGGCGGTTGACTGTGGCCACCGCCGCACCGGTGATCATGTTGGTGGCACCGGGACCGACGGAACTGGTGCAGGCATAGGTGCCGAGGCGCTGCCGGGCCTTGGCGAACGCGACGGCGGCGTGGACCATGGCCTGTTCGTTTTTCGCCTGAAGGTAGGGGAGCGCGCGGCCGCCGTGTTCCTCGAGCGCCTGGCCGAAACCGGTGACGTTGCCGTGGCCGAAGATGCCCCAGACGCCGTGGATGAGCCGGTGCTCGACACCATCGCGACGGATATATTGTCGCTGGAGAAACTTCACGAGCGCGGCGGCCATGCTGAGAGTAACGGTGTTCTTCACTTCAGGTCCGGGGGTAAATCGGCGGGGCGCCAGCCCTGTTGCGCGGGGTCGAGGGTCCACTTGTGCTCCTCCGCAAAAGTGAAACCGGTGTAGGGATTGCCCGGCAGGTGGCGGATCATCCAGAGGTAATACATGCCGTAGCCCGGCGCGGAAACCTGCGCGTGGTCGAGGCCGGGCGAGATGAACAGCGTGTCGCGGTGGCAAACCTTGTGCACCGTGTCGCCATTCTCGGCGTGCCCGTAGCCAGCGGGGTGGGTGAAGCGGTAGTGGTAGATCTCCGGCTGGTCGTGGTGGTGCGGGGGATAGCTCGACCAACGGCCGGCGTAGTTCACGACTTCGCCGACGACGAGGTTGGACTCCGGGCGCGTGGTGCGGTCAAAAAGGAGGCGGACGTTGCGCAGGCCGGCGTTCTGCACGAGGCCGGCACCGCGGTATTCCGGTTTTACGTCGGCCGGCAGAAACAGGTGCGGGGCAAAGCTGGCGGGGTTGCTGGTGCGGACAACCGCCCATTCCGTTGCGACGCGGTGTTGCAGTCTGACGGCGGTGCCCGGGCCGAGATGCAGGGCCGTGGGCGGTTCCTCGAAAAGGCTGGTGCGCTGCACCGGGACGTTCCGGCCGCCAAAGCGGATTTCCACCGCGCCTTGCAGCAACACCCAGACCGTTTCCTTGGGATCGGTCTCGGTGACGACCTCGTCGGGCTGGCAGCGGCGAATGCCGAAGTCCATGCCGGTGTCGTAGCCGCAAGCCGGTGCGATCTCGCCCGCGCGGGCAATCGCGGTATATCCCGGGTCGAAACCCGAACGGGCACCGGTATGCAGGGCGGAAGCGGGAGTCATGGGAAAGCGTCCAAACTAGACCATGTTTCCGCGGCGAGCGGCGAGTGTCGCCATGGTTTAACGTAGAACCTCGGCGGGCCGGCTGGCAGCGTGGGACATGACCGTGCCCGAGCCAGCCGATTCGTGATCGTGGCGCCGACACTATACGCTAAAACTTACGCGGGCTCGCCAGGGCGGATTTATCCGCCAAGCATGCCTCTTGCTCCCGACGGCGCCAATCCTCCATGCGTTATCCCATCCGTCTGCTCGCCGGCTTGTTGCTTTCGCTCCGCGTGTTCGCCGCGGACGACCCGCTGGCCACGCTTCGCCCGGGCCACCCGCGACTGCTGTTCACCGGGGGCAGCCTGGCGGCGGCGATCGAGGCCGCAAAGACCGATCCGTTGCGGGCCAGGTTGCACCGCCAGATCGTGCGGGCGGCGGAGCTCCAGATGAAGGATGCGCCGATCCGGTATGTGCTGGTCGGTCCGCGCCTGCTCGCCCAGTCGCGAAAGGCGCTCGCCCAGGTCTCGATCTGTGCGATGGCCTATCGCCTGACCGGGGACGGGCGCTTCGCCGACCACGCGCGGGATGTGATGCTGGCCGCGGCGGCGTTTCCCGACTGGAATCCTTCCCATTTTCTCGATGTGGCCGAGATGGCGACCGCGCTGGGGCTCGGCTATGACTGGCTTTACGACCGGCTGACGCCGGCGGAACGGACGATCATCAAGCGGGCGTTGGTCGACCATGCTCTCGCTTACGCGAAACCCGCCTATGCGCGCGCCGATCCGGACCGCGAATCGTTTCCCTTCGTGAAAGGCAACCTGACCAACAACTGGAACCAGGTCTGCAACGGCGGTTTTCTCGTCGCGGCTCTGGCGCTGGCCGAGGACGAACCGGAACTGGCCCGGGCGGTCATCGCCGGTTTGCGCGAGACGTTGCCGTTGGCCATGGCGGCCTATCAACCGGACGGGGCCTATCCGGAGGGCCCGGTTTATTGGGGCTACGGCACCTACTTCAACGTCGTCATACTCGCGGCGCTCGAGAGCGCCCTCGGCCAGGATTTCGGGCTGGGCCGGCTGCCGGGATTTGACCGCACGGAATTCTTTCGCGTCCAGGTGCAGAGTCCGACCGGGCTCTCGTTTAATTTTGCCGACGGCCGGGCGGGGCTCGCCGTCGATTCCGGGCTGACCTGGCTCGCGCAACGCCACGGCCAGGCCGCGGTGGAGGCGCGCTGCCGGGAATTGCTGGCGGCCGAAGTGGACAGCGAGCCCAACGTGATGGACCGGTTTTTCGCGACCAATGTCGTCTGGTTTCCTCGTCCCCAAGGCGAAAAGAAGCCGTTGCCGCTCGACACCAACTTTGGCGGCGCGAGCAAACTCGCCATTTTCCGCGGCGCTTGGGACGATCCGCGCGCCGTCTGGACCGGCCTGAAAGCAGGCAGCAACCGGGTCAACCACGGCCACCTGGACCTGGGCTCATTCATGC
>JAYVZM010000174.1:0-12621 GCA_043783345.1 Verrucomicrobiota bacterium | reverse complement strand
AGCTCATCGGCGACGATCCCGTCACCCCGCCAGCCGCTGACGAAGACCAGGGTGGGCCGCAGCCGTTTGCCGGTGGTATCGAGGCAATAGGCGGCCATCTCCCGGATCTCCGGCTCGAAGCACTCCACCTGTCGGCGCATGAATTCGTCGAGCGCCGCCATCTGCGGCCTGACCCGCTGGAACAGCTCGCCGAAATCCTGGGGTGCCGGGGGTGAAAGAGGGGGAGTCGTCACGAGACCTGCCATGCCGCGCAAGCTAGGAAGGTTGGTCAAAATGGCTAACAAATACTGCGGGACCGTCGTGTCATGGGGCACAGAAATTGGAGCCCGGATCCCAAGACCTTGCTTGCCATGGAGGGTGCCCGTGACGTTTCGTCAGGGCATGGGACAGGACCATCCGTTGCTGCTGGCAGGCCTGATCGCCGCCAACGGCGTGGTCGGCAAGTGGTGGCTGGAGGACTGTCGTGCCGCGCGGAGGGGACAATCGAATCCCCGCGCTTTTCCCGGGGCGGTGCCGACCGGCTGGCCGGTCGTCGTGGTGGCGATCGCCGGCGCGCTGCTGCTGCTGGTGGTCGAAACCGGTGGGGAATACGCGCTGGGGCTGACCGCCCGGCAGAGCCGGGTGACGGGACTGTTCGCCCTTTACACGCTCGTCGCGGCCTTCGGGGAGGAGCTGATCTTCCGCGGTTACCTGGTGGTGGAAAATCGCGGGCGCGTCGCCTTGTGGATGGGAATCGTCGGAGCCTCGCTAGGCTTCGCGTTGCTTCATCCGTTCCTGTGGGAATGGCGGGAGGGCGCCGTGCGATTCCACGGAAATGCCAAGGCGGGGTTCAGCACGGCGATGGTGTTTGCCGGTTCGCTCTGGTTCTATGCCGTGCGGTTCCTGCCGCAGAATCGCTCGCGTTCGCTGCTGCCGTGCATCGCCGCGCACGCCGCAAAAAATCTGGGCGTATTTGCCGTCAAATACGCCCAGAGCTTTGTGAGTGGCTGGTGGTAGGGCTTACTTTTTCTTGGCCGCTTCCGGCTGGGCGTAGATATCCGTGCCCTTGGCACTCCGGTAGCCGGGCAGGTCTTCGCGACTCATGCCGACCGCCTGAACCGCACGGGGATCGAAGACCTCCTCGGGCGAAGCGCCGTCGGCGCTGACCGTCTTCGCCGTGATGAAGATCAGCAGGTTGGTGGAAACATCGTTCACATTCTTCGACGAGAAGAGCCGGCCGAGGAGCGGGATGTCGCCGAGCACCGGGACCTTGCTGCCGCCGTGATCCTTCGAGACGGTGATAAGGCCGCCGATGCCCATCGTGAAGCCGTCCTGCAACGATACCTGGGTCTTCACTTTGCGGGTGGCGATGATCGGGATCTGGGCGCCGCCGGCACCGCCGAAGGAGGTGGAGCCGTTGCGCTGGCTGACCTCGGGTTCGACCGTCATCTTGACCACGCCCCGGGCGTTGACCTGCGGCGTCACCTTGAGGATCACGCCGATGGGCTTGTAGGTGAAGCCGGAGACCTCGAACGTGCCGCGCTCGCTGTTGTAGGTGTAGCTGGGCACCGGGAATTCCTCGCCGATGTTGAGGGTCGCCTCGGTGTTGTTCAGGGTGACGATCGTGGGGTTGGAAACGATCTTGGTGTTGTTCTGCTGCTTCAGGGCCGAGACAATGATGTTGAAGTCGGAGGCCGAGAAAACCGCCGTAGCCAGACGCGAGGTGCCGCCGGTGTTGGTGAGGCCGATCAGGTTGTTGACGACGTTGCTGACCGAATTGCTCACACTATTGGCAATGGCGTCAGTGATGGAGGTCGAGATGGAACCGTTCGTGCCACTGCCCGTGCTGGCAGTCGTGGAGGTCGTGTTGCTCCCGCTAAAGGTGTTGGGCGCGGTGAACGTGGCGAGAGTATCGGGAACCGCGGCTACCGCGGGGACAGCGGGAGAGGTAACAACCCCGGCACCATTGACGATAGCCGGTGTTCCGGGGATAAAAGGTGTTCCAGCGATAAAAGGCTGGAAGCCTACGACCTGGGTGACAGCTGGAACCGACGTGGGCGCCTGACTGCTAACGCTGCCGTTAGGCATATTGAGGGTTGCAGTCCCGAAATTCGGACTTTGTCCTCCGGGCGGAAGAATCGGAGAAGTCACGTAGGTGATACTATTCCCGACCGTATTATTATTGGACGTGGTGTTCGCCGTGTTGCTGTTCGTGCCATTGTTGGTCGAGTTGGTGGTGCCGGTGTTGCTCGAACCGGTGGCGCCTCTGTTCGCGACGTCGCTGACGTTGGTGCCGTTGTTGAAGTTCTGGCCCCGGCTGCGGTCCCAGCCCAGTTTCATGTTGCCGACGCCAAACTGCATGCCCTGCAGGGAGGCCCAGTTGACGCCGATGTTGCGGATGTCGCGGTCGGTGACCTCGACGAACTTGGACTCGATCATCACCTGATCGGTGGCCTTGTCGAGCTGGTCGATGATGGTGCGGATACGGCCCATGCGGGAGGGGCGCTCGGTGATGACAAGGGCGTTGCTGCGGGCGTCGATGACGATCTTGCCGCCGGATGCCGCGTCGATGAGGCCGTCGATGGTGGGCTTGATGTCCGCGGCTTTGGCATTGTTGAGGATGAAGACTTCCGTGGAGCCGGGCTCCTGCTGGAGCAGCTCATTGCTGACAATCTTGATGATGTTGCCTTCCTCGATGTAAGTGTAGCCGGCCGGCGAAAGCACGACCTGGAAGATCTGGCGCCAGGTGACATCGCGCAGCTTGATCGAGGTCTTGCCGGTCAGCGTCTCGGGCACGACGAGGTTGAGTTCGAAGAGGTCGGCGACGTTGCGCAGGATGGTCTTGATATCCTCATCGGGAAAATCGACCGAAAGGGTGTCCTTGTCGCGGGTGACGGGAGCAGCCACGGGCGCGGCACCCTGGACCGTGACCGCCGGTGCCGCGGCGGAGGGAGTCGTCTCGGCGGGGGTCGCGGGTTGGGCCAGCGCGGGCACGCTGAGTGCGGTGGCGAGGAGCGCGGTGAGGAGGGTGCGTGTGCTCATAGTTCGGTTCCTTATTTGATAGGCCGGGTAAATTCCTCGCGGTTCAGCCGGAGGGTAAAGTTAGGTCGGTCGATGGAGACGATTTCTAAGGTGTATTCGGTGCCTTCAAAGGTAATAGTCACGAAGCCACCGGCTTTGACCCGCTTTTGACCGAAGACCAAGGTGGGCTGACCGCTGAGGACATAGAAACCGCTGGGCTTGAGGCCGGCGGCGATGGCCTGCAAGCGGTCGTGGGGGGAGCGGGGACCGGTGGCGGCCGGAGTTTTGCCCGATGTTTCGCTGCTGGCGCCGGTCCCCGGCACCCGGCTGGCGGCACCCACCAATTCATTGAAGGCTTCCGAGTGAAACGGATCAATGACCGGTGGCAGCGCCTCGCGGGGCGCGAGCAGTTTCTTCGCTTGATCCAATGTCTCCTGCCGCTTGGTCGGACTCAGCACATCGCTGGCTTCAGCGGCGCGGGCCGTCGCCGTCAGCAACGCAGCTGCCAGCACCAGGATCAAGCGATTCACTTTGTTGAGCGGGGATTTCATGGCAGGCCGAGCAATTCAATGTTGAGGGACATCGTCATCATGGCCCCGGGACCCGCTACATCCGTGCTCCCGCCGGCTTTGCTGATACCGATACTGCTGAAGTGGCAGAAGTGCGAGCCGTCCTCAAGCCGGTGCAGGAGAGTGAGCAGTTGCTTGTAGGAGCCCTGGACGGTGAGGCTGTAGGGGATGCCGACATAAAGCGACTTGGCTCCCCGGGGCGGATTGTTCTGGTGCACGTCGAGCAACTTGACCTCGGTTTCGGCCTCCAGCTTGTAGAAGAACTGCAGGTTGACGGCCAGCTGCCCGGCCTGGACAAGGCGGCTCTCCAGCTCCTTGGCCTGAGCCTGGATCTCGGCCAGGTGCTCGGGCAGGTTCTTAGAGTTGCTCACATTGGCAAGGATTCTGGCGGACTCGGCGGACTTCGCATCGTAATCTTTCTGACCCTCATCGAGCTTGTCGCCGCGGAAATAGAGCAATCCAGCACAGACTAGGCAAAGCGCGCCACAAACAAAGCCCACGGGCTGCTTTTTGACGGTCGCGATCAATTCAGCGGAGGTCATGTTATTTCTTCTCCTTGCCGCCGGCCTTGCCCTTGAGCGTGATGTCAAAGGTCAGGTAGCTGGTGTTGGCGCCACGGGAAAGATTGTTCAGGACAATCGAATTGAACACCAGGCCCATGCGCGGATGGGCCCGCAGCTGGTCCACATAACTTGAGGCCGCCCCGCTGGCTTGATCGGGCGTGCCGGCCACCGAGCCTCTCAGGAGGACCGTTGCACCCCCGGTGGTCTCCGCCAACCGGGCCTCCATGGATTCGATGGAAATTTCCTTGGGCAAGGTCTGGCCCAGCAGGGCGAGAAACTCCGTAGGCGTGAGCGTGGCCCGCTCGAAGGTCGCGGCCTCCGCGAGTTTTTTCTCCTCGTCGGAAAACAGGTTCGTCAGGCGGATGGCCTCCTTGCTTTGCCGCATGTTGCCATCGATCACCTTCTGCGTCCCGGCGATCTGCTCGCGCAGGTCATACAGGTGATATTCGCGAAAGCCCAGCCAGAGCAGCAGGGAAACGGTCACGACAATCGCCGCGGTGTTGACGAAAAAGGTCGTGCGCACGACCTTGGTGTCCGGCAACCGTTCAAAGTTGCGGAAGTTCGGATGCCAGACCGGCGCCACCGCCGGCTGTCCATCACTTTTTCTCGTCAATGGGAATTTGAACGCCATCGGTGTTGTAGGATGCGATTAAGGAAAACAGGCCCGCCCAACGCTCATCCGGGGGATTCGGCGAGATGCCATCCGCCAGCTTGATATTCAGCGATTCCAGCCAGGGCACCATGTCCATTTTCAGCGTGGGCACGCCCAAGGCGCCATTGCCGGCCATCGTCGTCCCCAGCCAGGTCAGACTGGCGGGCAACTGGGTGCAGAACACGCTGCCGATGGACTGGCCGGTCTGGACCTCGTAGAACCCGATCGAGGATTGCAGCTCCTTCAGCAGTTTCTTGACGAGGGTCAGCCCCATGCTGGTGAAATCAAAGGTATTGGAGTAGAAGAGTTTTTTGGCCGATTCCTCGTCTTTCAAGCCCAGTTCCTTTTGCACGACGGGGATCATGGCGGCGATGCCGCTCGGAATCGGACGGGAGATATCTACGCCCTCGGCACTCAGGATGAAGCTCTGGGTCACCTCTTCACCGATTTCCAAAAGGAGAAGGGGCGACTTGCTTTGTTTGAACTTCAAGTAATTTGCCATGCCGCCCAGCGTGGCCAGCGTGCCCAGTTCCAGCCGTTCCGGATAAATACCCAGTTCGAGCAGCCTGTCTTGGGCGGCGATGATGTCGTCCGAGGGCAGCCCGCAGAAAAGCACCTCTTTTTGCGTGCCTTTGACCGCATCATAATCGCTGCCGTCGCCCGGATTCAGGACGCGGATCGTGTATTTGTCCGGCTCAACCCGGAATTGCTGGGCATAAACCTCGTTGAAATAAGCCGGATCCTTGATCCGTTTGAGATCCAAGGTGTGGCGGCGCACCACCCGCTTGGCCGGATAAATCCCGCAAGTGGCGTGGGCGTAACCGGTAGAACCTTTCCCTTCCGTCCCCTTGACCCACTCTTTGAGCGCCTCGACATCGGCGTTCGGCAGCTCCTTGAGTTCCTCGACAATGAGAGGTGCCCCGGACTGATTCAGCCGCGCAACCAACGTCGAATGCTCGCCGACTTCGACGCAGAATCCTTTCGATTTTGTCGCTAAAAACATGCGGTTTGGGTAGGTGGGGCACTTGGCTTGACCGACAATCAACAGCTAGGAGATAGCTATGATCGCCAGACATGGGACCAAGTTAAATCATTTTGCGGGACAACTCGGATACGGGTTCCACGCCCCACTGACAAGACGAAACCATTAAATAGCCATTTGGCCCCAATAGTTTCCCTACTGTTTTACAATCGCACCAAATACCTATTTACGACAAAAAACCCGCCGATATGGATCAGGCGGGTTGCAAATGAAGCAGCCGGAGAATCGCCGCTGATTATTTCTGCCACGTGCGCTTCTTGTGGCGGTTCGCCTTGAGGCGCTTGCGGCGTTTGTGTTTCGACATCTTCAGACGTCGTTTCTTCTTAAGATTTCCCATGGTGTAAAACGGTTGATGAACGGGCAACGTGCAACTGGGTCGCCGCGGTGTAAAGCGCGAATTTATGCCCGCGGCGCCACCTCGAGCAGACTGCGCGTCGCCGTCATCACCAAGTCACATTTCACCTGCCCGCCTGGCAAGCCTCCCAGCACCCCCGCCACCCGTCGGTAAAGTTCGAGCTGGCCGGCGTGCTTCTCCATTATTTGTGCCGGTGTCTCCCCTGCTTTTGATCGGTCGGTCTTGAAATCGATGATCCAGACACTGCTCGCCCGGCCCGCGGCGTCGCGTTCAATGATCACCCGGTCGAACACCCCGGTATACCACACTCCGTCCAGCACCACCTCAAAAGCCCGTTCACGCCAGACCTCCCCCCAGGCGGATGGCCGCGACCACACCGCCGCCAATCCCGGTGCCTTCAGGCAGGCTAAGGCCTCTTCGCCGGCCGGCCCGTGCGCCGCCCAGGCTGCGGCAAATTTTTCCGTCCCGCCCGCCCCGCTCCATTCCACTTCCGCGAGCAAGGCATGCACGGATGAGCCAAAGGCCGCACCAGCGCTTTTCTCCAGCCCAAACATCCTGACCGCCGCCAACATTCCCGTCGCTTCATCGGACGGACGCCGCGCCGGACGCCGCCGCGAGGGTCGCGCGGCCGCCGGATCCAGCCGCTTGGGCCCGACCGGCGCTCCCGGAACTTCCTCTGGCCCTGCGATCCCCGTGTGCCAATCGGCGTCGCCTTGGCTCCACGCCCCCTCCAACTCCAGCTTCCCCACCCGCACGGCGGTGCTCTCCGCCCCCAGGGTCTCGGTGAGAAGTTTGGGGAAATTGCGCGAAACCGACTTCCCCGGCAGCTTCGTAATGAGATACATCGCCCGCTTCGCCCGCGTCATCGCCACATAGAGCAGCGAAAGATTCTCATAGCACGCCTCCGCCTCCGCCGCCCGGATATGCGCCGCCAGCACCGGATCCTGCTCGGCGAAAAGTTTTCCCGGCAGATCGAGCACCCATTCCACCGTCCGGTCTGCGTCACGTTGCACCGCCAGCCCCTCGCGCCGGCTGTCGAGCTTCGTGCCCTCCAAGTCGGGCAAAATGACCAGGTCGAAGCCCAGCCCCTTCGCCTTGTGCACGGTCATCACCCGCACCACCCCCGCCGTGTCGGCCTCGCGCACGGTGTGCCTTTCCATGAACAGGATGAACTCCGCGACTTCGCGACTGCCGGTGGCATCGAACAGGCCCGCCGCCGCCAGGAACTGCCGGCCCCGCTCGCGGCTGAACCGGTCGTCCGCCGCCAGCTGCGGCTCCATCCGGCGCAGCCACTCATCCAAGGTGCGCTCGAATCCCTCCACGTGGATCTGCCCCAGCACCCTTTGCGTCAAAGCCTCCGGCTGCCACACCCCTTCCGCCCTCAGGATCGCCCCGAGCGGGGTCATGTTGAGATGCTCGCGGGCGAGGGTGTCACCCGGATGCGCCGCGGCCTGCACGAGAGCCAGCAGCGCGGCCCCCAGCGGATTGTCGACGCACACATGCAGATCCGACTCCGCCACCGCCCGCAGCCCGCCTTCGCGCCGGAGATAGTCGGCGAGCCGCGCCGCCGTGTCGTTCTTCTGCACGAGCACGGCGCAGGTGAGCCCGCGCTCCAGCGGCTCGATCTCATGCAGGAGCTGCAGCCCCGTCGCAAACCGGCCCTCCTCGTCATCCGCGTGCAACAGTGCCGCGTGCCCGCCGAATTGCAGCCGGGCCGATTCATGGTCGCGCCATTCGTGGTTCCACGCCTTGGCCGCCTCGCCGGGAAACAGCCCGCCGATCGCCGGCGCATCGCCAAACACCTGGTTGACCATCGCGATCACCGCCGGCCCCGACCGCCACGATTTCACGAGGTGCTCCTCGGCGATCGTCCCGGGCTGCGCGTTGTTGTAGTGATCGAAAATCTCCCGGAACAGCCGCGGGTCGCCCCCCCGCCAGGCAAACACCGACTGTTTCACATCACCGACGTAGAAAAAACTCCTCGCCCCGGTCGGATCCTGGACGGCCTCGTCGATCAGATTTTTCAACACCGACCACTGGCCGAAACTCGTGTCCTGGAATTCATCCAACAGCCAATGGTCGATCTCGGCATCGAGCCGGTAGTCGATGAACAGCCGGTTTTCGTCCGCCGTGTCGCGGGACAACGGCCGCGCGCCGCCCTCGCCCGGCGCGAGCAGCCGCTGCACATCGCCGAAGGTGAGCTTGCCCGTCCGCCGCACCACCTCGTGGTAAACCGCTTCGTAACCTCGGAGCACCGCGTAAATGCCCTGCGTCATCTCCAGCCTCCGGCCAAACTCCGCGCCGACCATCTGCCGCGTGAGCGCCCTGAGCGCGGCGCAGGCGGGAGCGTCCAGTTCCTGTTTCTTCCGGTCGAACTCCAGCACAGCGTTCCCGGCCTGCAGTTCCTCCCGCGCGGCAAATGCCTTCTCAAGCACATACAACAGGGCGCGGGGCGGGGTTACGCCCGGCGTCCAGGCCGCCAGCGCCGTCAGAAATTCCTCCCACCGGCCGCGCTGCTTGTCGCCGAGCCCCGCCCCATCGATCCACCGGCGGAGCGACTGCACCGCCGGCCTGATCTCGGCCGGAGTTCCGAGCCACGGGCAGCCCGCCGGCCAGATGCGCCGGGCGCTGCCCCAGAGTTCGCGCTCCGGCGCCGCGAGATAAATCTCCTGGTGCAGGTCGATGAACCGGTCGAGCTGCCCCCCAAGCCGCTTTTCCTCCGCGCCGAACGTCGCCCGCTTGAACGCCTCGATGAACTCCCGCTGGGCGTCGGCGAGCCCGACCGTCTGGGCGAACATCCGGCGCAACACGCGCCCGCGCTCCATCCGCGCGGCATGCTCCTGCAAAATCTCGAACTCGCCCGCCAGGCCCAGCTCGAGCGGGAAATTGCGCGCCACGCGGCCGAAGAATCCGTCGAATGTGCCCAGCCGCAGCCGGGGCATCGCCTCGGTCACAGCGCGCAGCATTTTCAAAAAATCGTCCGGGCCCAGTCCCGCCGCGCCGATGTCAGCCGCGAGTTGCGCCGCGGCATCCGGCCCCGCGGCCGCGCGCGCGAGCTTGTTGAGGATCTCATCGAAAAACTCGCCCGCCGCCTTCCGCGTGAAGGTCAGCGCCACGATGCGTTCCGGCCGCGCCCCGCCGGCAAGCAGCCGCACGAACCGGTTGGTCAGAGCGTAGGTCTTGCCCGAACCCGCCGAGGCGAGGATCATCACATGGCCGGGCGCTTTCATCGGCGGCCTTCCTCCCAGGCCACGCTGGCGGCCACTCCATGATGAAAGAGCGCGGAGAAATCATCCTGCCGGGGGTCGACCAGCTCGTTCGGCGGCCAGAACTCGCCCGCGCGGATCGCGATCGCCACGCCATTGGCGCAATGCCAGGCGGCCGCGGCCAAGACGGGAGTGTATCCCTCCCATTGCACGATGGCCGTTTCGCTCACCGCCTTCGGCAGGTTGAAATAGCCGCAACTCGCCTCGCCCGGGTGGTCAGTCGCGATGGCGCGCAAATAGAGCGGCAGTTGCAGATCGGACCAGACAAGCTGCTGCCGGCCGTCGGCCGAACAGCGCATGAAGTCCCGAACCGGTTCCTCCCGCCGCGCCTTGCGCAGGTGCGCCGCCTCCGGGCGCGCGGGCTGGTCGGAGGTCTTGTAATCGAGCACCCGGATCGCGCCGGTTGTTTCGTGACGGTCGATCCGGTCGATCTGGCCGCTGATCGCCAGGCCGCCGATCTCCAGGACAAACTTTCGCTCCACGCAATCGATCACCCAGCCCTCGGCGCGTGTCCGCGCCTGCACCGCGGCTGCCGCCGTCAGCCGCTGGCGCGCGGATTCCACCTGCATGAGGAGGGGCAAGGTGAGAATGCCGCCGTAACGCCGCGCAACCTCCCCGTTGAGCCGGGCCAGGAGGAATTCCCGCAGCGCACCCTCGTCGGTGCAGTCGCGCAGGGCGGGCTCCCGCCCCATGGCTTCGAGCGTCGTGTGGCAGAGCGTGCCGAAGTCCAGCGCGTCGAGCTCGGTCTTGGCCGGATCGACCGCCTTCATCTGCCGCACCCGCGAGAGAAAAAACCGGAAGGGACACACGAGCCAGGCCCGCAGCGCCGTGACTGCCAGCCGGTCGGGCGCAGTCGCGCGGGCCGGTTGCAATCGCCACGCGCGACGCCACGGCGGATTCACGCGGGTTGCCTCCACCTCGCGGAAGAGAAATTCGACGCGCCCCGGCAGGGCCGCATCCGGGCAGTGCAGCAGCAGCCGTGACGGTCGCAGGGGATCTCCGGCCGCGGATGTCTTGCCCAGCAACAGATCGAGCCGGCCGGCGGACGCCCGGCAGGCGGCCAGCGCCTGCAGGAGGTAGGCGTCGCGCGCCAGACGCGCGGCATTGGTCTTCAAGCCAAGCTGCGTGCGCAACGACTCGGGCAGGAAGGGATCGCCCACCACGGCGTCGGGCACAGAACCGTCGTTCAAGCCCGTGACCACGAGATGCGGCGCGTCCTCCCAGAGCAGCTCGAGCCAGCCCAGCAGCTCAATCGCACCGGCCGGCTTGTCGTCGGACACCTTGCTTTCGCCGTAGATCCCCAGGGCCACGTCCCACCACTCCCCCGCCGTCACGACGGGAAAGCGGGCCGCCACCGCCTGGATCTCCCGCATCACTTCGACCCACGTCTCGACGGACCCGACGGCGTGCGCCTCCGCCGGCTGGGCGAGAGCGAAGCGGCGGTCGGCAAAAATCTCCCGCAAGGCCGCGGCGGCGTTGGCCGGAAATTTGCCGGTGGTCAGCGTCGCGCGCAATCGGACGATCGCCGCCAGCTCCGCGCTTTCCGGCCGGTGGCGGCACGCCTCCCCGAGATCCGGAGGCAGGTGCTGCGCGTGCAGTTCATCGAGCCCGGCCAGCAACTGCGCCGCCGAAAAGTCCTCGCCCAGGCTCGCCGCCAGATACGCGAGGAAATCCGGGCAGCGGGCCAGCGTGGCGACCGCGGCAAATGAATCCTCGCGCGCCAGATCCGCGAGGGCGCTGAGCAATTGATAGAGGCCATCACCTTGGCGCACCCGGCCCTCGGGATTGAATCCCGCGAGACCGGCGTGGCGCAGCCGGGTTTCCAGCAACGCCAGGATTTCCGCATCGGCCACGCCGACGCCCAGCATGCCCTCGGTCTGGCCGTAGTCGCCGGCCAGGGCGACGACGCGATCCGCCTGTCCGCCCGGGTCGGCGCAGAGATGCACGCGTCGTTCGAATTCCGCCAATTCGAGTTCCCGGCCGGCCCAGCGATCGGCCACCGGCCGGCCCCAATCGTCAAAGGCCGTGGCTTCCGTCGGCGGCGCGAAGACGACAACATCCACCGGCACCGTTTGCGCATGAGCCGAGATCGCGAGCAGGGCGAGCGGCAAGGGATCGGGCGTGCCGAGCAGGACGATACGGCCGACGCCGGCGGGCAGCACCGGGGCACGGGCCCGCTCGATCTTGGCGGTCTGGGCATCCCTCAGCCCCCGCGCAGCGAGCATTTCCGCGTGCCGCCGTTCCAGGGCGGCGATCTGCCGCCACCGGTCGATCTCGGGAAAATCCGGGCCCGCTCCCAGCGGCACGTCCGCCAAGCGCATGCCCGCCTCCGCCAGCGAACTCTGCAGCCGGGAAAATTCCTGCGCGAGCCGCCAGGCCCAGGCAAAGTTGCGCACGGGTGGATTGACGGGCAGCACCGCGCGAAATTCTTCCAGATCGAGCGCCCGGAACACCTCCGCCCAGGCGAGCAGCGACTCGAGTCGGGAGGCGGTGTCCGCCGCCGGCTCCCCCACGATCAGCGCTTCCGGTGTCAGCACCCGGGGTGCAAACACGGCCTGGTCGCGGGTCGAGGCGTGTTCCGCCAGCGCTTCGCGCAGCCGGCGGCCGGCCTGGCGGGTCGGGACCACCACCATGACCCGCTCCAGGTCGAGCGGCCGGTCACCGGGCCAGCCTTGCGCCAGAAACGCCACGGCCTGCGGCAGCAACATCTGCTGCCAGGACAGGAAATGGCGGCGGACGTTGGGCGCGGGCGGCATCACCCCCTCAACCTCCCGCGCTCGCCGGTCGCGGGCAAGCCCAGAGCATGGCGGCGGGGCTAGTAGCCCCGCGAGGCACCGTTATCGAAATTGCCAACCCGCGGGACTGATAGTCCCGCCACTCCACCATAAACAAAAAGCCCCGCGACCGGGTGGTGGCGGGGCAAGGGATGCGTCGGCCGGATTACTTCTTCGCGGCGAAGATGTGGTGCGCGTATTGCGACTTGTGGTGCGAAGCCGCGTTGCGGTGGATGACGTGGCTCTTGACCGCCTTGTCGAGAGCGGAGCTGTAGGCGATGGCGGCGGCGCGGGTGGCCTCGGCATCGGTGCCGGCGGCGGCTTTCTGGACGGACTTGGCCAGGGACTTCAGCCGAGTCTTGGTCGCCTGATTACGGGCGGCGTTGCGCAGGGATTTGCG
>JAYVZM010000173.1:0-5208 GCA_043783345.1 Verrucomicrobiota bacterium | reverse complement strand
ATAGATGGTGTCGCCCGCGTTCAACGCGGGATTGCCCGCATCATAGGTGCGGGCGGCGCGGGGCCCGATGAGTTTTCGGCGCGCGGCGGCAAAATCCTTGGCGAGCAGGCCGCGCAGGGGGATCTGGGCAAAGGCGGGGTCGGCGTAGAATTTGGCTCGGTCCTCGAAGGCCAGCTTTTTGGCCTCGATCATCACATGCAGCGCCTCGGGGGAGTTGTAACCCATTTGGGCGAGATCGTAACCTTCGAGAATGTTCAGCATCTGCAGGGCGGCGAGGCCCTGGCTGTTGGGCGGGAGTTCGCAGACATCGTAGCCGCGGTAGTTGACGGACGCGGGTTCGACCCAGGTGGAGGTGTGTTTTTCGAAATCGATCTTCCGGAGGAATCCCCCGTTCGCGCGCATAAAGGCGTCGATCCGGTCCGCGATCTCACCCCGGTAGAACGCGTCGCGTCCCTGGTCGGCCAGCAGCCGCAGTGTGTGGGCGAGCGCGGGGTTCTTGAAAACCTCCCCCTCGGCCGGCGGCTTGCCACCGGGGGCATAGACCGCGAGAAAGGCGCCGGGAAATTTGTCGGCCTGGGCGTTGCGGACGCCGATGCCCCACAGGTAGCCGATGTATTGCGTCACGGGGAAACCCTCCTCCGCGTAGCGAATGGCCGGGGCGAGGAGGTCCCTCATCGGGAGCCGGCCGAATTTGCCGTGCAATTCGAACCAGCCGTCGACGGCGCCGGGCACGGAGATCGGCAGAAAACCGCGGGGCGGGATGTGGCCGGGGTTGGCGGTTTTCGCGAGTTCCGCCTTCAACTGTTCGTAGCCGAGTCCGAGCGGGGAGCGGCCGGAGCCGTTGAGGCCGTAAAGCTTCTTGGTCTTCGCGTCGTAGACGATGGCGAAGAGATCGCCCCCCAGGCCGTTGCTGACGGGCTCCATCAATCCGAGGGCGGCGTTGGCGGCGATGGCGGCATCTACGGCCGAGCCGCCGGCCTTGAGAATGTCGACGCCGGCCTGCGTGGCGAGCGGATGGCTGGTGCAGACCATCCCATGCTGGCCGAGGACGGGCGAGCGGGTCGCGAAGGGCAGGCCGTTGATCCGGTCGGGTTGCGCGAGCAGGGACGAAACCAGCGCGCACGACGCGCCGAGCAGGAGGAGGCGACGGAGAGCAGTCATGCCGGCACGCTAGCCGGCGCGACCCCGCAGTCAACGCGGCTCGGTCCGTTCAGAGCATCAGGAAGACGATCAGCGCGGTGACAACGAAGCCCAGGCCGAGCGTCACTTCATAAACAAAAGCCAGCACCAAGGACTTGAAAATCGTGCGCTTCCAGGAATTGGCGAAAAGCCGGCGCAGCATGACCACCGGGTAGATGTAGAGCCACACATTGCAGGCGAACCGCAGCCAGCCGGCGAGGCCGGGGCCAAGCAGCCCGGCGAGAAAGACCCAGCCGTCGCGGAACATGAGCCAGAGAAAAACGAAGGTATGGAAATGCAGCGCGACCACCAGGTGCTGCAGATAAACCTGGCCGGACTGGCGGAAAAGCACGCGCGTGTAGAGCGCGAAGAACGGCAGGCAGAAAAGCAGCATCTTGGGCAGACTGTGGAAAAAGGCCTCGATCACCTCTTTCCGGTGGGCCGGCTCCGCCATGCTGCGGCCCTGTTCCTCGATCCAACGGAGGATCGCGGAGTTTTCGCTGCCGTCGAGTTGGAGGGGTTTCTTGCCGGCGGCCTTTTTGGCCGCCACGGCCCTGGCCTTGGCCTCCTTGAGGCCGGCGACCAAGTCCCGGAGTTCCTTCGCATCGCGTTTGCCTTCCCCCGTCGATCCGTCGGTGAGGTTTTGGGCGGCGGCGAGCAGGGCATCCGCGGGGGCGGCGGGCTGGCCGTCGACCTTGGAGACGATCCGCGGCTTCAGATCTCCTTCATCCAGCACCCACGCGTCCGGGAATTTCTTGTTGGCGAAAACCAGTAAAAAGAAAACGAGGCTGACGAAGATATAGAGCCGGAGCGGCGGCATCTGCGCGGCGCGTTTGCCGGCGTTGAATTCGGCCGTCAGCCGGCCCGGGTAAAAAAGCAGGGTGACCACATTGCGAAACAACTTGGTGTCGAAATGGAAGAAGTTCTCAAGCGCGTCGAGAAACATGTGCCCGAAGGAGCGCTGAAAATCGAAGTCGTGCTGGCCGCAGCGATGGCAGTAGGGGCCGTTCAGCGCCGTGTCGCAGTTTTCGCAGTGGGTGTGGATTGGTGTGCCGTGGCCGGGGGATTCGGTGGCGTGCGCTCCGACGACGTCGGCGACGACGGCTTCGATCAGCAGGGGAGGCGGCTCCGGTGGCTCGACGTCGATGGGCACGCACCGATGAGAACAGTTTTTCCATAAAAGAAAAGCCCGCCCGTGATCCGCAGCGGACGCTTCAGCCCGCGGTTTTCCCGCTCAGCTGGATTCCCGCCGCATCACCCCCGTTCTCCATGAATTTGAAATCATTGCGCCCTGGCCTGCTCCTGACCGGCACCGGCCTGCGGTTTGCTCCCCTACACGCGGCGGGCCCGCGCTTCGTCACCGACCGGCCGGCGGCGACCGTCCCGCACGACGGCTGGCTCGATCTGAACAAGAACGGGGTGAAGGATCCCGCGCTGACGACAGCGGCGGCGGGTGGAGAGGAAAGCTGGGCGGGCTTACTTCGTCTGCCGGAGGGTGATCTCGCCGTTCATGGTGGAGATCTTGATGTCCACGCCCCCGCCGTTGAGGGTGCCGCTGACGACCTTGCCGCCGGTGATCGGGGGGATCGGAGGACGCGGGGGGCGGGGGGTGCGCGGAGTGGCCGCCGCATGGGCATTGGCGACGGCATGCGCTTCATCCGACGCCCGCACTTCGGTCGCCGCTTCGGCGTCCTCCTTGGCGGCGCGCTCCACTTCACGCTTCACCTCGCGGGTGACTTCGCGGGCGATCTGCATGGCGGCGCGGGTGGCGTCCGCGGCCATCCGGGCGGCGTCGGCGCTGATGCGCGCGGCATCGGCGCCGTAGCCGTAACTGTAACCGGCGCCTTTGCCCTCGGACTTGGTCTTGAGCACCTTGTCGTCAAAATCGGTGAGGATGGAGCCGTTGTGGGTGCGCAGGCGCACGTTGGCCTTTGTGTCGGCCGGCACCCGCAGGTCCACCTCGCCGTTCATGGAGGTGATGGAAACGAGCTTTTGCGGGGCCTTGGCGTAGATGGCGCGCACTTCGCCGTTCATGGTGTTCACGACGGTCGAGCCGGTGATGCCCTCGAGCAGCACCTCGCCGTTCATGTTGTTGACCTCGATGTCGCCCTCGATGTTCTTCACCACGAGATCGCCCCCGGCCTCGGTCTTGACGTCGAGCGCCATGGCCCGCGGCAGCGAAATTTCGAATTCGCCGTCGTGGCTGGCCCACGGATTGTCGCCGGAGAGCCGCAGGCTGACGACATTGTCATGCTCGGTCAGCTCGAAGCTGATCTCGTCGTCGAGCCGGCGGAGGCCGTCGTCGCGGGTTTCCTTGGCGCCCTTCTGGTTGAGGGTGGATTTGACGGTGACGGTGTCGCCATCCACGCCGGTGATGTGGATGTCGGCCCAGGGCATGTTGACCTGCAGCGTGGCGGGCTTGCCGGGGGCGGAAAGTTTGACGGTGGCCGTCGTGCCCTCGTCGTCCGCCCAGCCGAGGACGGCGGCGGACAGGCTGGCGGCGAACAGGAGACGGAGAAGGGAGGAGGTGACGTTGGTTTTCATGTGAGAGTGGGTTCGGGGTTCTTCTTGAGCGTGGCGGTGGGAGCGTTGCCGGAATCGGGAGGCAGGCTCAGGACGGCGAGGGCGCGGCGCGCGGCGTCGCGGACATTGCGGTCCAAAGCGTCGTCGCGGCTGAGTTTCTCCAGCACCGGCTTGGTCGCGGGGTCGCGCCAGGGCCCGAGCAGTTCGATCATGGCGACCTGGACGAGCGGGGCTTGCTCGCGGCTCAGGGCTGAGAGGACGCCGGCGCGGACGAGCTTGTCGTCGGCGTGCTGCGCGAGGGCCTCGACGGCGGAGAGGCGGACGTTGATCGAGGGATCGAAGGCCAGGGCGCCGACGAGGTCGGTCAGCACCTTGCGGTCAGGGCTCTTGAGGTCCATGGTGGCGAGCACAGTCTTCATGCGCTCGCTGGTGGACTGCTGTTGGAGCAGCGAATAGGTGACGAGTTGGTTCATCGAGTCCATCTGATGACGGAGATCGGCGAGTTCCTTTTTGGCGGAATCGTCGGACGGAAGGAGGATGGCCGGTTTGGCGAGAAAATGCTGGCCGGCGAACAGGCCGCCGACAAGCAGGGCGAGAGCGAAGGCGAATTGCAGGGCGGGCTGGGCGGGCAGCAGCGCGGCGAAGAAGCGGTCGATCCGGCTGCGGGCGAGGGCGAAGGGGCTCGGCGCATCGGCCTCGCGCTGGTGCGTCTCGAGCATGGCGTAGAACTGCTCGCGCAGGCGGGGGCTGGGCTCCTCGTCGGCGGGCAGGGTGTCGAGCTTGCGGGTGATCTCCTGCAGGGCGGACCATTCGCGCTGGCAGGTGGGGCAGCTGGTGAGGTGGGCGCGGAGTGCGGCGGCCTCGTCGGCGGGCAACGAACCGTCCTGGTAATCGATGAAACTATCCTGGACACGTGAGCAGTTCATGGTGGGTCCTCGGTTGATGGGTGGGCGGGGCAAAGGACGGGCTACGCCGCCTTCTCCTTTCTGATTTTGAAATAGACCTCGCGGAGTTCCTTGAGGGCGCGGTGGGCGCGGACCTTGACGGCGCCGACGGAGCAGTCGAGGAGCCGGGCGATTTCCTTGTGCTCAAGCTGCTGCAGCCGCGAAAGCACGAGCACCTCGCGCTGCTCGAGCGGCAGACGGGCGAGGGCGGTGCGGAGGAAGGTGACGTCCTCGGCGGTGGCGGCCTGTTCCGAGGGCTGTGGGTCAGTGTCGGCGTGGTCCTGCAGGTTGGCTGGATCGGTGGGCGCGGGGGTGGCGGCATGCTTGCGGAAGTGATCGGCGGCGACCTTGCGGGCGAGGTGGTAGAACCAGGCGGAGAACTTGCCCTCGTCGCGGTAGGTGTGCCGGTATTTGAGGATGCGGTAGAAGACGATCTGCACGAGGTCCTCGCTCACGGACGGCTGGTTGGTCAGGCGCACGAAGAAGCCGTAAAGGCGCCGGTGATGGCGCTCGAAGAGCTCGCCGAGCTGCCGGATGTCTCCGGCGCGGACGGCAATCATGA
>JAYVZM010000172.1:0-12660 GCA_043783345.1 Verrucomicrobiota bacterium | reverse complement strand
CGACCTCCGGGCGGGTTTCGGGGAAGCGCGCCCCAAGCCAGCCTGCCCGGAGGTCAGGCTCCACCCCAGACCCCAAACCCCAAACCCGAGATCCGGCAATTGCACGACGCCATCGTGCAATTGCCCCAGCACGATCGCGCGGAGCGGAAGATCGCCGATGTCGTGAAGCGGCTCAATGCCGTGCCGTCCGGTCTGCCCGCGATCAAGATCGAGCCGGCCCTCGTCTGGGCGCAGGAGAAAGCCGGCTTCGAGTTTCATGCCCTGCAGCGCACCGCGCTGCACCACGCCCTCGCCCACAAACTGAGCATTCTCACCGGCGGGCCGGGCACGGGCAAGACGACCATCCTCCGCGCCCTCGTGGAAATCCTGAAGGCCAAGAAGGTCCGCGTGCATCTCGCCGCGCCCACCGGCCGCGCGGCGCAGCGCCTGGCCGAGACGACCGGCGGCTACGCGTCCACCATCCACCGGCTGCTCAAGTTCGAGGGCGTGAAGGGCGGCTTCACCGTCAACGAGTCCGCTCCGCTCGCGACGGATTTCCTGATTGTCGACGAGGCCTCGATGCTCGACTCGCGGCTCGCGGCGGCGCTGTTGTCGGCCGTGCCGTCGCGCGCCCACCTGCTGCTCGTCGGCGACACCGACCAGCTGCCCAGCGTCGGCGCGGGCAATGTGCTCAAGGACCTGATCGCTGCGGCCGGGGTCGCCGACCCCGGACCGGGCTCAGCGAGCCCGGCTACAATTGCCGTCACCCGGCTCTCCGTCGTCTACCGGCAGAAGGAACAGAGCCTCATCGTCACCGTCGCGCACGCCATCAACGGCGGCGACCACTCGCCGCCGCCCGTCGCCAGCGAGGTCTCGAAGGCGCAGGCGTGGAGCGACCTCAACTTCATCGCGGCCGACTCGCCCGAGGACTGCCTCAAGAAGGTCGTCCAGCTCTGCACGACGTTCATTCCGCAGCATTTCAAGTGGTTTCACCCCGTCAATGACGTGCAGGTGCTCGCGCCGATGCACAAGGGCGTGGCCGGCGTCGCCAACCTCAACGCGCAGCTGCAGGCCGCGCTGAATCCCTCCCGGCAGAGCCTGAAGACTGTCAGCGGCGACTACCGGCCGGGCGACAAGGTCATCCAGCTCCGCAACAATTACGACAAGGACCTCTTCAACGGGGATATCGGCGAGGTGCTCTCGATCGACGGCGTCAAGGGCACGCTCACCGCCGACTTCGACGGGGCGAAGCACACGTTCGAACGCGGCGAGTTCGGCGACATGGGACTCGCCTACGCCATCAGCATCCACAAGTCGCAGGGCAGCGAGTATCCCGTCGTCATCGTGCCGCTGCTCAAGGCGCATTTCGTGATGCTGCAGCGCAACCTGATCTACACCGCGATCACGCGCGGCCGGAAAAAGGTCTTCATCGTCGGCGAGCCCGCCGCCTACAGCATGGCCGTGCGCAACGCCGAGTCGAAATTGCGTTGCACCCATCTCCGGGAAAAAATCCTCGGCGCAAAGTAGGGCTGGTCTCCGACCGGTCAGCCCCCCACCGCCGATGCCCGAACCCGACGATCCGCCGTCGAAGAAATACGCCCTGAAGGAGGCGGCGTTCGAACGCGTCAACCCGCCCAGCGGCATGGATGCCCCGTCGGCCGAGCACGACGTATTTGCGATTCTCTCCGCGGTGCGGCGGCGCGAGACGGAGGCGGGACTCGACACGGTGAGGCCGGCCCAGCTCCCGGTCTATCGCCGCCGTCGCGACTACCTGATCCTGCTGATTGCCGGAAACAGCCTGATGCTGACGCTGTTCTGCGTCGAAATTTTCATCGGCTTCCAGGTGCAGTGCCTCGCCGTGCGAATGCCGGGCGAGTTGAACCATCTCATCCACTACGCCCTGCACGAGGGCCGGCCCATGTTCTTCCTGCGGCGGTGTGCATGACCGCCTACTCCGGCGCGCTGAGATGGCTGATGTTCGGAGTGATGGGCCGGTATTGATGATTTGCCTCACGCCAAGGACGCAAAGAGCGCAAAGGCTCTGGATTTCCGATCCTTAGCGACCTTGGCGTGAGGCAGAATACCTTGCCGGACTATTTCAACTGCCGGCGAAAAACCTCCGCCAACCCGGCCTTGTCGAGACGCTTTTCCGCGATGGCGATCATGGCGTCGTAGAGTTCCGCGCCGTCCAATTTCTCCACGTCGATTCCGTTAGCTTCGAGAAAGGTGAGGGCCGCGCCCATTGCCGTGCGTTTGTGCCGTCGAGGAATGGCTGGTTCTGCGCGAGATGAAACGCGTAGGCGGCGGCGATCGCCGCAAGGTCACCCTGGCCGTAGTAGTAAGCGGCCTCCGGCTGCATCAGCACCGAGTCCAACAGGCCGGGATCGCGGAGACCCTCAAGACCTCCGTGCCGCTCAAGCGAGATGCGGTGGAGTTCAAGCACCTTCTCGCGGGAAAGAAAGATGGGCTCTTGCATATACCAAGAGGAACGGCGTTCACCCCGTGACTATTGTGCCAGCTTCCGGAAGAGCTCGTCGTGGATCTTGAAAACCTTGTCGGCTGCTTTGCGGAAAGTGGCATCGTCCATGTAGCGCACGCCGGTGTTCCCAGTCTTGGCAGCAGACGCAGCCGCCTTCGCCGATTTTTTGGCGGCGTAGGGTGCGGCGACTTCCCCAACCTTGGCAGGCTTCTTTTTTCACGCCGCCAAACTGGTCCGGGGCGACGCCGGCTGTCAACCGGCCGGCCGGACTTCTTTTACGTAGGCTTACGTAGCCGCATCGCAACCTGCGCTTGCACCAGCCGACGCGTATTGGCATCTCTCCTTTCGCTCGGGCCACCACCACTCACCCGCATGTCTCCGCCTCCGCCGCGTTCCGCCGCTCCATCCTTCTCGCTTAAGCCCACGCACAAGGCCGTCCGCGGTTACTACCTCGCCCTCGCCCAACTGGCCAACGTCGGCGCCGCCCACGAGTCCGCCGTCCGCTCCGCGTTCGACGCCCTCATCGAATCCGCTGCCGGCCCGCTCAAGTGGACACTCGTCCGCGAATACGCCGTCTCCCGCAAGGGTGCCGCGCCTCTCAAGCTCGACGGCGTCCTCCTCGACAGCTACCGCATCCCCCACGGCGTGATCGAGGCCAAGGACGATGCCGACGACCTCACTGTCGAAATGCGCGCCAAGCTCAAGCTCGGCTATCCCGCGAAAAACACCCTCTTCTGGCAGCCTCGCCGCGCCCTCCTCGTGCAGGATGGCAAGGTCGCGCTCGACTACTACATCGACATCAAGCGCGAGCAGCTCGTCGAGGTGCTGGCCAAGTTCTTCTCCTACGTCGAGCCGGCCCACGCCGACTGGGAGCGGGCCAGCACCGAATTCCGCGACCGCGTGGCCGAGTTGGGCCGGAGTGTGCGCGAGCTCATCCAGCGCGCCCGCGGCGCCACCGGCACCGTGCCGGTCAAGAAATTCGCCGCGGCCTTCGCCGACTTCGCCGCCCTCTGCCGCGCCGCTATCAATCCCGGCCTCTCCGACAACGCCATTGAGGAGATGCTCATCCAGCATCTGCTCACCGCGCGGCTCTTCGGTTCCGTCTTCAAGAATCCCGACTTCACCCGCCGCAACGTCATCGCCGTCGAGATCGAGAAGGTTATCGCCGCCCTCTCCGCCGGCCATTTCGACCGCGCCGACTTCCTCAAAAAACTCGACCCCTTCTACCTCGCGATCGAGAGCGCCGCAGCGACCATCGACGATTTTTCGGAAAAACAGAAATTCCTGAACACCGTTTACGAACGATTCTTCCAGGGCTTCGCCGTGAAGGTGGCCGACACCATGGGCATCGTCTATACGCCGCCCAGCATCGTCCGCTTCATGATCGTGAGCATCCGCGAGCTGCTCAAAAAGGAGTTCGGCAAGGACCTCGGCGCCGAGGGCGTCCACTTCCTCGACCCCTTCACCGGCACGGGCAACTTCCTCGTCCACCTCCTGCGCGAGCTGCCCACCGCTGCGCTCAAGCGCAAATATGCCGGCGAGCTCTGGGCCAACGAGATCATGCTGCTGCCCTACTACATCGCGGCGCTCAACGTGGAGCACGAGTATTTCGAGCGCACCGGCAGCTACGAGGCTTTTCCCGGCCTCTGCCTCGTGGACACCTTTGAACTCGCCGAGTCACACGATCAGTCCGAGATGTCGTTCCTGAGCGCCGTTAACACCGAGCGCGTCAACGCTCAGAAAAAAGCGCCCATCCGCGTCATCCTCGGCAACCCGCCCTACAACGCGTGGCAGCAGGACGAGAACGACAACAACAAGAACCGGAAATACCCGCACCTCGACCACCGGATCAAGAACACCTTCGCCACCGATTCCGCCGCCACGCTCAAGAACTCGCTCAGCGATCCCTACATCAAGGCCATCCGCTGGGCCAGCGACCGGATCGGCGACGAAGGCATTGTCGCCTACGTGACCAACTCTGGCTACGTTGACGGACTCGCCACCGACGGCGTCCGCGCCCATCTCGCGCAGGATTTTGACGCTATCTACATCCTGGATCTCGGCGGCAACGTGCGGAAAAACCCCAAGCTCTCCGGCACCACGCACAATGTCTTCGGCATCCAGGTGGGCGTCGCCATCGCCCTGTTCGTCCGCCACAAGCAGAAGGAGCTTAAGCCGCGCAAATGCGTCGTTCACTATGCTGAAGCCGGAGAGGATTGGAGGAAGGAGCAGAAGTGGAAATGGCTGGAAGAAAAAGCGGGCATCCACGGCGTAAAGTGGCGCACGCTCAAACCCGACGAGCGCCACACCTGGCTGCACGACGAGGAAGGGGCTGGCTTCGCCAAGTTTCCGCCCATCGGCGCCAAGGAGGCCAAAGCCCTCGACAGCTTGGATGCGCATGCGATCTTCCGGACGTTTTCACGCGGCGTATGCTCCAACAACGACGACTTGGTTTATGATTTCGATGCCGCGCTGCTCACCAAGAGAGCGAAGAAGATGGTCGAAGCCTACCACGGTGAACTCGATCGCTGGCGCCGCGCCAAGAAGCCGGAGAATCTGGAAGAATTCCTACGCGTGGATCCAAAAGTATGCAAATGGATCAGGCATACGAAGCGCAATCTGCTCCGTGAAACGGAAGTCGAGTTCGCACCACAGAAGATTCGCTCCGCACTCTACCGGCCGTTTACCAAGCGCAGCTACTTCTTTGAGCGCGTGTTCAACGAGGACATCTACCAGTTTCCGGATTTCTTCCCGACGCAGAAGACGAGCGATGAAAACAGGGTGCTGAGTGTGACTGATGCTGGATCGGAGAAGCCATTCATGGCTCTCGTTTCGACTGAGATTAACGATCTGCACCTCGTCGGAGGAGGCGCAAGCTGTCAGTGCTTCCCGCTCTACACCTACGATGCCGACGGCGGGCACCGGCGGGATAATGTCACCGACTGGGCGCTGAGGCAGTTCATCGCCCAGTATCCGAAGGCGAAGATCACCAAGAAGGATATCTTCCACTACGTCTACGCCGTGCTGCACCACCCGGCCTACCGGGAGAAATTCGCCGCCAACCTCCGTCGCGAGCTGCCGCGCATCCCATTCGCACCCGACTTCACCGCTTTCGCCAAGGCAGGCGAAAAACTCGCCGCCCTCCATACCGGCTATGAGTCGCAGAAGGAATTCAAGCTGAAGCGCGTCGAGAGGAAGGGCGTGAAACCCGACTGGCGCGTCGAGCGGATGAAGCTCTCCAAGGACAAATCAGAGTTGGTCTACAATGACTGGCTGACACTGAAGGGCATTCCGACCGCCGTGCACGACTACCGGCTGGGCAACCGCAGTGCGCTCGACTGGGTGATCGACCAATACCGCGTCGAGCGCGCCAAGGACGACCCCGACACCGTCCTCAGCGACTCCAACCGCGCCGACGACGAGGAATACATCGTCCGGCTCGTCGGGCAGGTCATCACCGTGAGCGTGGAAACGATGAAGCTCGTCTCGTCGCTGCCTCCGCTCGGCGACGGCGCGCCCGTCACCGGCTACACCCAGGCCGATCTCGACGCCGCGCACATCTACGTCGCCGAGGACCAGCAGCCTGAGTGAAGGCGAGCCGATGCCCTTGAGACTGCAGGGCGAAGGCGGATCAAACGAGCCTGTCCTACAGCCAGACAAGGCCGCTACTTCTTCAGGTATTCCTCGAGCCAGGCGAAGATGGTCTGATGCCAGAGTTCGCTGTTGGCGGGCTTGAGCACCCAGTGGCCCTCGTCGGGGAAGAGGAGCAGCTTCGAGGGCACGCCCTGGCGCTGCAACGCCGTGAAAACCTGCATTCCCTCGCTGACCGGCACGCGGAAATCGAGTTCGCCGTGGATGACCAGCATCGGGGTCTTGAAGTTCGCGGCGTATTTGTGGGGCGAGAACTTCTCCTGGTCCGTGGCTTCCCAGGGCTTGCCGTGTTCCCACTCGTCAAACCACACCTCCTCGGTGGTGCCATACATCGAGTCGAAGTTGTAAGTGCCATCGTGGTTCACGATGCAGCGGAACTTGTCGGTGTGGCCCTCGAACCAGTTCATCACGTAGCCGCCGTAACTCCCGCCGGCCGCGGCCATCCGCGTGTTGTCGATGTAGGGCTGCTTCTCGAGCCAGGCCAGGCACGCGAACAGGTCGTCGATCACCTTGCCGCTCCAGTCGCGGGAAATCTCATCCGTGAATTTCTGGCCAAAGCCGGTGCTGCCGCGCGGATTCGCGAGCGAGACCACATAACCCTGCGCCGCCCAGATCTGGGGGTTCCAGCGCGTCGACCAGGCGTCGCCCCACATGCCCTGCGGGCCGCCGTGCACCCAGAAGACCAGCGGGTATTTCTTTTTCGGGTCGAAGCCCGGCGGCGTGATGATCCACATCTGCACCGACGTGCCGCCGGCACCGGCGACGGTCACCGATTCCGGTGCAACCAGCTCGATGTTCTTCAGCCGCGCGTCATTCATATGGGTGAGCACCTGCGGGGCGCCCTGGGCCACGCGCCACAGCATGATCTCCGGCGGCTGGTTGAGCCGGGCATGGGTGTAGACCAGCGCGCTGCCATCGGCGGAGATGCTCGCCTCGGTGTTGGTGCCACCGGCCAGCACACGCACGGCTTCGCCCTTGAGCGTGACACTCCAGAGCGTCGTGCCGCCCTGATCCGCCGAGTTGAAATAGAGCTTCGCGCCGTCGGGCGACCACACATAGCCGTCGACCGAGCGGTCGAGTTGTCCGGTGAGACTGCGGCTGCGGCCGGTCGCGAGGTCGAGCAGCATGAGCTGCCAGCGGTCGGCCTCGAAGCCGGGCCGCGCCTGCGCGCGGTAGGCGAGCAACTTGCCGTCGGGCGAGAATTGCGGCGTGCAATCGGCCGCGGGATTCGTGGTGAGCTGGCGCTTTTCCCCGGTGGCGAGATTGACCGAGAACAGATCGTGATTGGTGCTCCAGGCCTGCTCGCGCAGCGGCATCGGCGGGGCGGCGAAGACGAGCGACCGGCCATCCGCTGAAAAGGCGAACTCGTCGCCCTCGCTGAACGTCGAGGAGGTCGGCACGCCGTCGTTCTCGCCGGGCGTGACGTCGCGCGGCTCGCCCGCGGCGGCGCCGTTTCTCACCGGCAGCACGAACACGTGCTGGCGCTTGTCTTCGACCCAGGAGTCCCAGTGGCGGTAGAGCAGCTGGTCGAAGAGCTTCGCTTTCACCTTGCTGGTCTCGCGCGCGGAGAGCTTTTCCTGATTGAGCCGGTCGGACTCGGCAAAGGGCCGCGCGGAAAACCCGGGAAACACCGCCGAGACGAATGCAAGGTGCTGGCCGTCGGGCGACCACACCGGCTGGCTGGCCTCGGTCGAGATCGACGTCAGCTTGCGGGCCTCGCCGCCGGCAGCCGGCATCACCCAAATCTGGAAGTTGCCGTCGCGATTCGACTCGAAGGCGATCCACTGGCCGTCGGGCGACCAGCGCGGGTGGCGGTCATGCTTGGCCGAGTTCGTGAGCTTGCGCGCCTCGCCGCCGACGGTTGAGACGAGCCAGATGTCGCTGTTGGTGCGGTTCTCAGCCTTGAGCGGCTCCGTGACGACGAAGGCGGCGAGGGTGCCGTCCGGCGAGAGCTGCGGATCGGACACGCGGCGGAGCCGGAACATGTCCTCTAGTTCCATCGGACGCGCCGCGAGGACCGCGGCGCCCGCGAGGGCCAGGACGACAAGGGAGGATAAATGGTGGAGGGCGGCGGGGATGCGCATGGGGATATGTCGCCCAGTCAACCGGATTGTTCCGCGGGAGGGAAGTCTCCGTTTGGTTCCCGGCCGCGCCGCCATTTTCCGCATTTGTCCAGTTGCAGCCGCGGGGCGCGCCGCTAAATTCCGGCATCCCCTATATCCTCCCATGATGAAACGATCCCTCGTCCTCCTCGCCATCCTGGTGCCCGCCCTGAGCCTCTCGCTCGGGCTGCGCGCCGCGCCGCCCGCCGTCGACGGCTTCACCTACGTCAGGACCGTCGGCAGCATCGATGAATACACCCTCGATTCCAACGGCCTGCAGGTCCTCGTCCTGCCCGAGCACTCCAGCCCCACACTGACCTTCATGGTCACCTACCGCGTCGGCTCGAAGAACGAGGTCACCGGCACCACCGGCGCCACCCACCTGTTGGAGCACCTGATGTTCAAGGGCACGACCAACCACGACCGCACGAAGGGCAACAACGTCGACCAGCTGGTCGAGCGCACCGGCGCCCAATACAATGCCACCACCTGGCTCGACCGGACCAACTACTACGAGAACCTCGGCAGCGAGCACCTCGCCATGGTCGTCGAGATGGAGGCCGACCGCATGCGCAACCTCCTCCTCCGCGAGGACGACCGCCGGCCCGAGATGACCGTCGTGCGCAATGAATTCGAGCGCGGCGAAAATTCCCCCTTCCAGGCGCTCATCAAGGAAATCTTCCATGCCGCCTACGTCGCCCACCCCTACCACCACTCGACGATCGGCTGGCGTTCCGACATCGAGAAGGTCTCCATCGGGAAACTCCGCGAGTTCTACGACACGTTCTACTGGCCGGACAACGCCACGGTTTCGCTCATCGGCGACTTCTCCACCCCGGAGGCGCTCGCCCTGGTGAAAAAATATTATGGCGTCTACCCGCGGGCGCCCAAGCCCATCCCGCAGGTCTATACCGAGGAACCCGAACAAACCGGCGCCCGCCGCGTCACGGTCAAGCGCGCCGGCCAGCTCGGGGTCGTCGCGATCGGCCACAAGATCCCCGCCGCCGCCCATCCGGACTATGCCGCAACCACCCTGCTTTCCGCCATCCTGACCGACGGCAAGAACAGCCGGCTCTACAAGGCCATCACCGACCAGAACCTTTCCACCGGCGTGCAGACCTTCGTGGGCTTCAACCACGATCCCACGATGCACATCACCTTCATCCCGCTCGCCCCGGGCGCCACCCACGAGCAGGTCGAGAAGATCGCCGTCGAGGAGATCGAGCGCCTGAAAAAAGACGGCGTCACCGTCGAGGAGCTGCAGGCAGCCGTCGCCAAGACTCTGGCCGACGCCGCCTTCCAGCGTGACGGCTCGTTCGCCATCGCCGGCAATCTCAACGAGTGCATCGCCGCCGGCGACTGGTCCCTCTATTACACGCTCGAGGAGGCCACCAAGAAAGTCACCGTCGCCGACATCCAGCGCGTGGCGAACAAATACCTCAACGTCGACCAGAGCACCACGGGCTGGTTCATCCCCCTCGCCCCCGGCGCCGCCCCGGCGGCGAAGCCCGCGGCCAAGCCGTCCCTGACGGACGGACCGTATTATTTCCGCGCCCCCGACGAGAGCATTGGGGCGACGAGCTCGCCCGCGACTGACTCCGCCTCGGCCCCTGCCGCCAGCGTCAGCACCGGCGCGAAGATCGCGCCGAACGCGGTCCGCACCAGGATCGCCGGGATCGACGTCATCGCCTACCCGACCGGCGTGAAGGACGTCGTCACTCTCCGCGCCTCGCTCCCCGCGGGCGATGCCTTCGCCGGCGAGGGCAATGCCGCGATCCCCACGCTCACGGGCATGCTGCTCGACCAGGGCACGACCAAGCAGGACAAGTTCGCCATCGCCCAAAAGCTCGAGTCGGTCGGCGCCACCATCGATTTCAGCGTCGGCACGGAAATGGCCGAGGTCAGCGCCAAGTGCCTCAGGAAGGATGTGCCCCTCGTCATCAGCCTGATCGCCGAGCAGCTCCGGATGCCGGCCTTCTCCGCCGAGGAATTCGAGAAGGCGAAGATGCAGTTCGCGGGCGGCCTGAAGCGCCAGTTGGAAAGCACCGATTTCCGCGCGGGCGACGCCTTCACCCGCGCCGTCTATCCCGTCGGGCATCCCAACCGCAATCCCGCGCCTGAGGAACTGCTCGCCGCGGTGGAAAGCGCCAAGCTCGACGACGTCATCGCGTTTCACAAAAAATATTACGGTCCCGCCCACTTCACGGTCGTGGTCGTCGGCGATCTCGACATTCCGCAGATCCAATCCGAGGTCGACCGGGCCTTCGCCGGCTGGACCGGCGGGGTCGCGTTCGTGCGTCCCGCCAAGGCCATCCTGACCGATGCGCCGAAGGATCAGAGTGTGTTCATGGCCGACAAGACCAGCATCTCCGTCGTCCTGGGCCAGGCCAGCAGCCTGCGTTACAGCGACCCCGACTATCAGGCGCTGCGCGTCGCCACCGCTATCCTCGGCAGCGGCTTCACCGGGCGCCTGATGGGCAATGTCCGCGACAAGGAGGGCCTCACCTATGGCATCGGTTCCAGCCTGGCCCATGACACGTTCAGCGACGGCGACTGGAAGATCACCGCCACTTTCGCCCCGGCCCTGCTGGAGAAGGGCCTTGCCTCGACCAAGCGCCAGCTGACGCTCTGGTATGACACCGGGGTGACGCCCGAGGAGGTCGAGGCGCGCAAGACCAACCTCGTGGGCTCATTCAAGGTCGGCCTCGCGACGACCAACGGGCTCGCGGCCAACATCCTCGCCGCCATCCACCGCGGCTACGACCTGACCTGGCTCGACGAGTATCCCAACAAGGTCAATTCGCTCACGACGGAACAGATCAACGCCACGATCAAGAAATACCTGAAGCCCGACGAGATGGTCCTCATCAAGGCCGGCACGGTGCCCGGAGCGCTGCCAAAATCCAACTGATCTTCCGCGCTGCGGCCATGGAGGCGGGGTGCCCTCACCCCGCTGGTTTCGCTTTCGCAGCGCATGCCTCGCGGGGTGAGGGCACCCCGCCTCCATCTCAGGTTCCAGCTTCCTTCCCCCCATGCCGAGAATCCTCTACACCGTCCGCGCCGCGTGCGTTTCCGTCCACCAGCGCGGCCGCTTCCTCTCGTGGCTGGTGCCCGACCATGTGCTCGCGGTGAAGGCCGGCGGCGCCGAGGGCGTGCGCGTCGTGCTGCCTGACCGCGCGGGCGACGGCGCCCCGGCCATCGTCGAGACGCAATACGTATTCCCCACGCGCAAGGCCTTCGACACCTACCTCCGGGACCACGCACCGGGGTTGCGCGCCGACACCTTGAAACATTTCCCGCCGGAGAGCGGCATCACTGTTGAACGTCAAGTCGCCGAAATCGCCAGTGAACTGGACTGATTCGCCGAACCGGCGGCAGGATTCGTTCTAATGTTAGCTGGAAATCCTTTGTAATTTTTATCGAAGCGGCGGCCGCGGCATTCAATCTGCGTGAATGTCCAATACCCCCCTGATCACCCATCTCTACACGGCGGACCCTTCCGCCCATCAGTTCGAGGGGAAGATCTTCATTTATCCGTCTCATGACCGCGATTCCGGCGTCCCGTCGAATGACGAGGGCGACCAATACGACATGGTGGACTACCATGTGTTTTCGCTCGCGGCGATCGGCGGCGAGGTGACCGACCACGGCGTCGCGCTCGACTTGAAGAACGTGCCGTGGGCGAGCAAGCAGCTGTGGGCGCCCGACGCCGCGTGCAAGAACGGCAAATATTATCTCTACTTCCCGGCGCGGGACAAAAGCGGGGTCTTCCGCATCGGCGTGGCGGTGGGCAACCGGCCCGAAGGTCCCTTCAAAGCCGAGCCGGAACCGATCCGGGGAACCCATAGCATCGACCCGTGCAGCTTCATGGACGCCGACGGGCGAGCCTACCTGTATTTCGGCGGCATCTGGGGCGGCCAGCTGCAGAAATGGCGCACCGGAAAATTCGACCCGAACGGGAAGGAACCCGGCGAGGCCGAGCCCGCCATCGGACCGCGGTTCGCGCCGCTCAGCGCGGACATGAAGTCGCTGCAGGGCGACGTCACCGAGATCCAGATCCTCGACGAAAAAGGCCAGCCGCTGCGGGCCGGCGACCACGACCGCCGATTCTTCGAAGCCCCGTGGATGCACAAGCGGAACGGCGTCTACTATTTCTCCTATTCCACCGGTGACACGCACTACCTCGTCTATGCGACGGGCACGAACCCGCGCGGACCGTTCACCTACCAGGGCCGCATCCTTGAGCCCGTCGTGGGCTGGACGACCCACCATTCCATCGTTGAGTTCCAAGACCGGTGGTTTCTTTTCCATCACGACTCATCGCTGTCCGGCGGCAAAGACCACCTGCGCTGCGTCAAGGTGAAGGAAATCGCCCACGACGACGACGGGCGGATCCGGGTGATCGGCTGAGCGAGGAAAGTTGCGTGCGAGAGTCGGGGGGGGGGGGGG
>JAYVZM010000171.1:0-5212 GCA_043783345.1 Verrucomicrobiota bacterium | reverse complement strand
GCCGGTCCGCCTCGCCGGCCAGGCCCACCTGTCCCGCCAGCGTGCGCGTGCGGTCGACGATGCGGCCCATCCGGTTGGTGAGGGTGATCATCAGCGCGCCCATGCCGGAGATCAGGATGACCGGGGTGATCGCCAGTTGAATGACCGGCAGCAGCGAACTCGTGGCCAGGAATTCCATGAGGCCAGCACGCTACCCCGGCCGGGGCGCAGGGCAATCCTGCAGCGTGGATGGCCAAAGGCCTTTTTGTAGGAGCCGGGTCCGCCCCGTCAGGCACGCGCCGCGCACACCAGCGCCAGCGCCACGGCTCCCGGCACGGCCTGCACCCAGAGGATCTTCCGGCTCGCCGTCAGCGCGCCGAAGATGCCCGCGAGGACGACGCAGGAGAGAAAAAACACCTTGATGGTGTGGCCGTCGACCCCCGCCAGCAGCCCCCAGCCGAGGCCCGCCGCGAGAAAGCCGTTATACAATCCCTGGCTGGCGGCCAGGGACCGGGTCATCTCCGCCTTCTCCTCCGTGAGCCCGAACACCCGCCGGCCATATGGCTTCGACCACAGGAACATCTCCAGCACGAGGAAGTAGAGATGCAGGAGGGCAACGAGGCTGGTCGCGATGAGGGCGGCGGTGGGCATGCCCGGGGTCTTACCCCGGATGGCAGGGACAACACGAGCCAATCCCGCGGCGCCATGACCCGACCGGCCGCCCTGCGGACGATTTTCCTTGCCCTGCTGTATTAGTGAATTAATTCAGTGACCGCAACCGCGACCATGTCTCCGCTGCTCGTCATCAATCCGCACAACGGCATCCCCGCCTACCGGCAGATCATGGACCAGCTCAAGCTCCAGATCGCCACCGGCGTGCTCCCGGCCGGCACGGAGCTGGCGTCCACCCGCGCGCTTTCCGCGGAGTTGACCCTCAATCCGATGACCATCAGCAAGGCCTACAGCCTCCTCGAACACGCAGGCGTGCTCGAACGCCGCCGCGGCCAGACCCTCGTCGTGCGCGAACGGCCGTCCGGCGCCATCGAGACCGACAAGCTCGCCCACCTGCGCCGGCACCTCGCCGCGGCCGCCACCATGGCCGGCCAGTTCGGCATTTCCCGCACGCAGGCCCTCAAGCTTTTCCGCGAAACCCTTGATTCCTCCGCCTCATGATCTCCGCTAATCCCGATACCGCTGCGTTTGCCGCCGATCGCGTCACGAAAACCTATCCCGGTCACACCGCGCTCGCCGACGTGTCTCTCACCATCCCCGCCGGCCACGTCGTCGGCCTGCTCGGCCGCAACGGCGCGGGCAAGACCACGCTGCTCCACGTCGCCGCCGGCCTCGTGCTGCCGACTGCCGGCACCTCTCACACCCTCGGCCGACGCTCCGACCAGCTTGACTCCCCCGAACTCACGCGCCTCGGCCTCGTGATGCAGGAGGGCAAGTTCATCGAGTGGATGACCGTCGCCCAGCACCTCGATTTTACCGCGTCGTTCTACGCAAACTGGGACCGCGACCTCCAGCAGCGCCTCGTCGAGACACTCGAGGTGCCGCTCAAGCGCAAGATCGCCGACCTCAGCACCGGCGACCGCCAGAAAGCAGGGATTCTGCTCGGTGTCTGCCACCGCCCCGCGCTGCTCCTGCTCGACGAGCCGATGAGTTCGCTCGATCCGATCGCCCGCGCCCGCATGCTCGACATGCTGCTCGAACGCCTGCGCGACGACGGCTGCACGGTCGTCATTTCCTCGCACCTGCTCGACGACGTCGAGAAGGTGGTCGACTGGATCGTAATGCTCGACGCCGGCCGGATCACGGAAAATTCCGCGCTCGACGAACTCCAGGAGAGCTTCGCCGAGTGGACAGTCACTGCGACCACCGGTGGATTGCCCGCGCGTTTCGCCGAGCCCTTCATCCTTGCGCAGCAACACCGCGAGCGCGCCGCGCGCCTCACCGTGCGCACCCGCGAGCCCGACGCCGCCGGGCGCTTCGCCGCCACGCACAGGGTCGAGGTCGCCGCCCGGCCGCTCAACCTCGGCGAGATGTTCCCGCTGCTCGCCTCCCGTTCGCAGGACGCCCGATGAACCTTCCCGTTTACCTCCGCCTGCTCCGGCCGGTCCATGCCGCGGTCTGGACTGCGTTCCTGACCGTGTTTTTCATCAGCATTGGTGAGAGCTGGTTCAAACTCGCCCCCGCCACCTCGCGGTTGCTCGGACTCGCCATCGGCATGCCGTTCATTTTCGGCTTTTGCCTCGCCAACGCCGCGCATGCCGCGATGCACCGGCCGTTCTTTCCCCTGTTGCCCGACGGCCTGCGCCGCCTGCGGCGCGCCACGATCATCACGCTCCTGATCACCGCACCCCTGATGTCGGCTGGAGTCGCCTGGGCCCAGAAGCTTCCGTTCGTCGCCGAACTCGGGCTCGCCGCCGCCTTGCTTTCGCTCCCCCTCACCAATCCGCGCCGGCTGATGTCCAGTTTTTCATCCAGCTGGACGGTGCGCATCTTCGGCGCCGGCTGCCTGGGCTATGTCCTCTTCCGGGAGCAACTCGCCCCGGCCATGCGGCTTGCCCCGGGGATCTTTCTTCTCGGCGGCTGCGGAGTCGCCTTCATTTGCCTCAAGCGGACGTTCGCCTCCCACTACCTGCGCCAGCGTGCCGGGACACCTTACAACTCAATCAACGGCTACTTTCTGGGTGCGTTCAATTTCAGAGCCGGCCAGCGATTCCAAGAGGAGATTAGACAGGAGCTCGCGCGGCGCCGTTCGTTCAAACCATTGCCGGGCCGCGACTGGACGGTGCGCCGGGTGGGCTCCGATGTCTGGTCGTGGATGCAGGTCTTCCAGCATGCCGCGTTTGCCGTCCGTAGCAACGGTTCCTACTTGAGATCCCAATCTTCGCTGATCGTCGTCGGGGTCTTCTACGTTTTGATGCTTCCCCTGCTCGGTCTTGTCGACGGCGGGAAGGACGGAGCCAATGCCTTCACGCTGGCTCACTACTGGAGCATTCTCGCCAACTTCGGCTCCTACAACATAACGGCGGCGGGTTCAGCCCGGCCTTCGGGGCTGGGGTTCATGCCCGTCCTGCTTCAAGCGGGCTTTTGCGCCGCGCTCTCGCAGTTTGTGATCCGGCCGCAGCTCGCCTACCCCATCTCCCGACTCCAACTGGCGCGCGTCGTCTTCGGCCAGTCATTGGTTCAACTGGCGCTCGCACTCGTGCTGCCCGCGTTCATTTTCTTCCTGATAAGTCTGGCCGCCCAGGTCATCAGCGGGCACTTCCTGCCCGCCTTGGGCCTGCCTCCGCTGCTGATGCTCGACTTCGGCTTGTTGCCCCTGCTGCCGCTGCTCGCCTGCGCCGGATCAGCGCGCAGTTCCATCCGCCGCATCCTGCTGGTTCTCCCCGTGGTGTTCGCCATTTTGATCGTCACCTTTACCCATACACTCTGGCGCGACTGGATCCTGACCGTGCCCGGCTTCGCCTTCATCATCCTCGCCATCGCCGCCACGTTGCTTTTGCTTCGCTCGCGGCTCATCCGACACTATGGCACCTGCGACCTGACCGACGAACTCGGCCTCAACAACCTGACCGGAAGTTCTTTCGCCTTCCGGCGCTGAGTCGGTCGCATTTCAGCCCGCTTTCCGCCGAAAAACGCCGGCTCCTCGCGTTGCCCGCCTCACCCCCGGGCGCGTTGGCGCGAGCCAAACCCGCCGCGCCGCACCCGTCGAAGGATGGCATTGCACCGGCGCCCCGTCCACCGATGCTCCCCCGCGTCCATTCTCATCCAACATGAAAACGCCCGTCTCGTTCTCGTGCTGCTCACCCTGGCGACCGGCGCCTTTGCCCAGGAAAACCCCAAGCTCGCCCTCGCCCGCGAAGTCATCGCCGCCATGCACGCCGACAAGATGCTCGACAACAGGACCGTTCAGATGAAGCAGATGACCAGCCAAATGGCCGCAGTGCCCGCGGCCGCCACGCCCAAACAACGGCAAAAATTCGAGGAGCTCTAAGGCAAGATCATGGACCTGTCGATGGCGTCGGCCAAGGACCTCCTCCTGATGATGGACGTGGTCTACGCCGATGTTTACAGCGAAGAGGAACTGCTGGCGATGAAGTCGTTCTTTGGCTCGCCCGCCGGCCAATCGATGCTCGCCAAGCAGCCGCAAGTCATGGCGAAGCTGATGCCGCTCATGCAGGAAATGCAGCGCGACCTCCTGCCCAAGATCAAACAACTGGTCGAGGGATCCAAGGCCTGCAAGTGAGCGCTGCGGCCCCCTGCTCCTTCGCCCGCCGCAACCCGGCGGGCGTTTTTTGCGCCCCACGACCGCGTTCCGCGCTTTCCTTCCCTCCGGCCGTGCTTATCCGTCTAAGGCGTGGCTTCCCCCTCCTCCGCTACGCTGACCGGCGTCCTCGAGCGCATCATCTTCTTCAATGAGGAAAACCACTACACCATCGCCGAGCTCCGGCCCGAGTCCCCCGCCGCCCGGCCGGCGGCGCCCGCGCCGGCCGAGGGCAAAGCCGAGACCGATCGCGTCACCGTCGTCGGCGCGCTGCCGGGCGTCCAGTGCGGCGAGACCCTCCAACTCACCGGCGAGTGGACGCGCCACTCGCAGCACGGCGCGCAGTTCAAGATTCTCAGCTACAAATCGGAACTCCCCTCCTCCGTCTACGGCATCCGAAAATACCTCGGCAGCGGCCTCGTGCCCGGCATCGGCAAGGTCTACGCCAACAAGATCGTCGACACCTTCGGCACCGATACCTTTCGCGTCCTCAGCGAGGAATCCGGCAAGCTCCGCAAGGTGCCCGGCATCGGCAAGGTCCGCGCGACCTCCATCAAGCAGGCCTGGGAGGAGCAGAAGACGCTGCGCGAAGTCCACATTTTCCTCCAGACCTACGGCGTCACCACCTCGCAGTGCGTGAAGCTCGTCAACAAATACGGCCCCGCCGCCAGACAGGTCATCGTCGACGAACCCTACCGCGTCGCCCGCGAGATCGACGGCATCGGCTTCAAGACCGCCGATCGCATCGCCATCAACCTGGGCTACGCCAACGACGCCCCGCCGCGGCTCGACGCCGGCCTCATCTACGCGCTCGAGACGCTGCAGGAGGAGGGCCACACCGCTTTCCCCCGGGGCGAGCTCGTCGCTTACGCTGCGACCCTCCTTGAAACTTCCGCCGAATTACTGGAAGCCCGGATTGACGCGCTACTTTCCTCCAAGGCGATCGTGCAGCACGAAGGT
>JAYVZM010000170.1:0-5215 GCA_043783345.1 Verrucomicrobiota bacterium | reverse complement strand
TGCCGAGCAGAATGGCCGCGCAAGTGAACAGGACAAAGTTACGATTCTTCTTCTCCGACCAAAAAATATGGAGGGCGACTTCAAACCCGGGCTCCACCACGGGAGCGGAAGGGTCGGCACTGTGGGGCTTCTTATCAGCAGGCGTAAGTTGACTCATGGAACCGGAGAAGAGAGCAAAAGCCCTGTCTCCTGTAAATGCCGGAAATAGCGGGCAATCTCAGCTGCGGATCCGCCTCGTGTGGTTGGGGCACCGCGCCCACAAGATTGGCTGTCAGTCAAAAACCACCGTCTTGTTGCCGTAGACGAGGATGCGATTCTCCAGGTGCCACCGCACCGCCTGCGCCAGCACCGATTTTTCGAGATCGCGCCCCTTGCGGATGAGGTCGTCGACGCCGTGGCGGTGCGTCACCCGCGCCACGTCCTGCTGGATGATGGGACCGTCGTCCAGCACCGCCGTCGCATAGTGCGCGGTGGCACCGATGAGCTTCACCCCGCGCTCATGCGCCTGATGGTAGGGCCGGCCGCCGGCGAACGCCGGCAAAAAAGAATGGTGGATGTTGATGACCGGGGCGCCGAATTTTTCCAAAAAATCCCGCGACAGCACCTGCATGTAACGCGCGAGCACGGCGAATTCCACCCCCGCGGCGCGCAGGATTGCGAGCTGTTGTGATTCGGCCGCCGCACGGTTTTCGGCCGTGACCGGCACGTGGTGGAAGGCCAACCCGTAGTGCCGGGCCGCCGCGGCGAGATCCGGGTGGTTGGAAATCACGCAGGTGAAGTCGCCCGCGAATTCGCCCGCCTGCCCGCGCAGCAGCAGGTCGTGAAAACAATGGTCGGCCCGGGAGACGAACAAGGCGCCCTTCGGCCGGTGGGTCGAACGCGCCACGTATGCGGCCATGCCGAGTGAAGCCGCGTAGGCTCGGAACTCATCGGCTTCCGCCGCCGCGTCGCCATTGCCCGGAACCCACTCGATGCGCTGGAAAAATTCGCCGGCCTCCATGTCGCGGTGCTGGTCGGCGTGCAGGATGTTGCCCTGGCGCGCGAAGATCCAGCCCGCGGTCTTCGCCACGATGCCGGACTGATCCGGGCCGTGCAGAAGGGCGACGAGGGTGGCGGGAGTTTTCACGGGCAGTGGTTTCAACCACGGATTGCTCTTATGAGCACGGAAAAAAGCCAGTCACACAAATTTGTCATCGGCAGGTCATGCATTCGCGTTTATTCGCGCGATTCGCAGGCAGCCCCGTTACATGGGCACGACGTTGTCCCGATATTGCTGGAGCGAGCGCACGTCCACCCGCTTCTGCTTCATGGCGCGGATGCCGCCGAGCGCCGCCTGCGCACCGGTGAGCGTCGTCATGATGCAGACCGAGTTCGCGACCGCGGCGGCGCGGATGGCGTTCTCGTCGTTGCGCGGGATCATTCCCTTCGGCGTGTTGATGACCATCTGGATCTCCCCGTTCTTGATCATGTCGACGGTGTTGGGCCGGCCTTCCTGCAGCTTGTTCACGAATTGCACGGTCAGGCCGTTTTGCTGCAGGAGCCGCCCCGTGCCGCCGGTGGCGACAATGGAAAATCCAAGTTCGGCAAATCCCCGGGCGAGGCTAACCGCCTCGGGCTTGTCCGAATCCTTGACGCTCAGGAACACCCGGCCGCTCATCGGCAGGCCCGGCTTGGCCGCCATCTGGGTCTTGGCAAAGGCGATGCCCAGGTCGTCGTCCATGCCCATGACCTCGCCCGTCGAGCGCATCTCGGGGCCGATGACGATCGTCGCGCCGGGGAAGCGGGCGAACGGGAACACGGCCTCCTTCACGCACCAGTGCTTCGGCTTCACCTCGCGGGTGAGCCCGAGTTCGGAAAGTTTCTTGCCCGCCATCACCTTGGCCGCGAGTTTCGCCAGCGGCACGCCGATGGCCTTGGCGACGAACGGCACGGTGCGCGACGCGCGCGGGTTCACCTCGAGCACGAAGAGCTGGTTGTCCTTGATCGCGAATTGAATGTTCATGAGGCCGACGACCTTCAGCGCCCGGGCCAGGGCGTAGGTGGCCTCGCGCACGGTCTGCAGCATTCCGGGCGAAAGCGTGTGCGGCGGCATCACCATCGCCGCGTCGCCCGAGTGCACGCCGGCAAACTCGATGTGTTCCAGCATGCCGCCAATGATGGCCGTCTCCCCGTCGCTGATGCAGTCGACGTCGAGCTCGATGGCGTCCTCGAGGAACTTGTCGATGAGCACCGGCTTGTCGGGCATGACCTCGAAGGCCTGCCGGATGACGGCTTTGAACTCCTCCTCGCTGTAGACGATGAACATGCCGCGGCCGCCGAGCACGAAGGACGGGCGCAGCAACACGGGAAAGCCGATCTCATGGGCAAACGCCAGCGCGTCGCTCTCGTTCATCGCCGTGCGGTTCGGCGGCTGCTTGATCTGCAACTGGTCGAGGATCGCCGCGAAAAGTTTCCGGTCCTCCGCCACCTCGATGCTTTCCGGCGTCGTGCCGATGACATTCACGCCGTGCGCCTTGAGCGGGCCGGCGAGATTGAGCGGGGTCTGGCCGCCAAACTGCACGATGGCGCCGAAACATTTCTCCTGCTCGTAGACTTCCAGGACGTCCTCGAGCGTCAGCGGTTCGAAGTAGAGCCGGTCGCTGGTGTCGTAGTCGGTGGAGACGGTCTCGGGATTGGAGTTCACCATCACGGTCTCGTAGCCGATCTCGCGCAGGGCGAACGACGCATGCACGCAGCAGTAGTCGAACTCGATGCCCTGGCCGATACGGTTCGGCCCGCCGCCGATGATCATGATCTTCTTACGGGCGGACGGCATGATTTCGTTCTCATCGCCGTAGCTCGAATAATAGTAGGGCGTGAACGCCTCGAACTCCGCCGCGCAGGTGTCGACCAGCCGGAAGGTCGTGTTGACGCCCGCCTGCTTGCGATGGGCGCGCATGGTGTCGAAGTCCGTCTTCAAGAGGTGGGCGAGCTGCGCATCGGAGAAGCCGAACTGCTTCGCGCGGCGCAACGCCTCGACCCCGAGCGTCGCCAGTGATTCCTGGCGCAAGGCCTCCTCCATTTCATAGATCTCGCGGAGCTGGTGGAGAAACCACGGATCGATCTTGGTCAGGTCGAAGATCTGTTCGACGGTGTAGCCGGCGCGGAAGGCATGGCGGATGTAATACACCCGCTCGGCATTGGGCGTGCCGAGCTTCTGGCGGATGATCTCATCGGTGTAGACTTCATCGCCGCCGAACTTGCCGCCGCCGCCGAAGCCGCGCGCGCCGGTCTCGAGCGAGCGCAGGCATTTCTGGAAGGATTCCTTGAAGGTGCGGCCGATGGCCATCGCCTCGCCGACCGATTTCATCGCGGAGGTCAGCGTGGTGTTGGCGCCGGGAAATTTCTCGAAGGTGAAGCGCGGAATCTTGGTGACGACGTAATCGATGGTCGGCTCGAAGCTGGCGGGCGTGAGGCGTGTGATGTCGTTGCGCAGCTCGTCCAGCGTGTAGCCGACGGCGAGCTTGGCCGCGATCTTGGCGATGGGGAAGCCCGTGGCCTTGGACGCGAGCGCCGAGGAGCGCGACACGCGGGGGTTCATCTCGATGACGACCTGGCGGCCGGTCTGCGGGTCGATGGAAAACTGGATGTTGGAGCCGCCGGTCTCGACGCCGATCTCGCGGATGACGGCGAACGAGGCGTCGCGCATCACCTGAAATTCCTTGTCGGTGAGCGTCATCGCCGGCGCCACGGTGATGGAGTCGCCGGTGTGCACGCCCATCGGGTCGAAGTTCTCGATGGAGCAGATGACGACGCACTGGTCCTTGTGGTCGCGCATGACCTCCATCTCGTATTCCTTCCAGCCGAGCAGGCACTCCTCGACGAGCACCTCGTGCACGGGGGAGATTTCGAGGCCGTTGTTGACGATCTGCTCGAACTCCTCGCGGTTGTAGGCGATGCCGCCGCCGGAGCCGCCGAGGGTGAAGCTGGGGCGGATGATGAGCGGCATGGTGCCGATGTAGTCGGCGGCCTTGCGGGCGTCGTCGAGGGAGTGGACGGTCATCGAGCGGGCGACGTCGAGGCCAATCTTGATCATGCACTGCTTGAAGAGCTCGCGGTCCTCGCCCTTCTTGATGGCGTCGGGTTTGGCCCCGATCATTTCGACCTGGTATTTGTCGAGGATGCCGGCCTTGTGGAGTTCGAGCGAGAGATTGAGGGCCGTCTGTCCGCCCAGCGTGGGGAGGAGTGCGGAAGGGCGTTCCTTGGCGATGATTTTCTCGAGGATGTCCAGCGTGAGCGGCTCGATGTAGGTCACATCGGCGAACTCCGGGTCCGTCATGATGGTGGCCGGATTGGAGTTCACGAGGATGACCTTGTAGCCTTCTTCCCGGAGCGCCTTGCAGGCCTGGGTGCCGGAGTAGTCGAATTCGCACGCCTGGCCGATGATAATGGGGCCGGCTCCGATGATCAGGATGGACTGCAGGTCAGTGCGTTTGGGCATGGGCGTGAAGACCCGGGAGGTTTGCGGTGCCCCCATGGCGGCGCAAGCGGGAATTCAACCATCCGTCCGCCGGCAAGAAAAACGGGCTATTCATCGGCCACTCTTGCGTCATAACTCCAGCGCCGGCTGCTTGTATTCCTCACTATGCTTCGCCAGTCCGCGGCTGGCTTTGCTGATCTGTGTCTTCATGTGGACTCCTTGGGTTTTGAACCCCAGCCCACTGTCCGTCAAATCAGGGCAACCTCAACATGACCCCTTTTCTCGCCCCTGGCGATGGGGCCGACGCGTTATGGTTGCCGCAGTTTGATTGAGAGACCTCCTTTCAATTCTTCGAGAAGTGCGTCGATTCGTTCGTGGTCCTCCGCAGGAACGGGAGATCCATAGTCAAAAGCCGAAAAGAATAATCCAAGAGCGGATCCATTTTTTGTGAGGAAAAAATACTTTTCTCCCGAGCGAAAGCTCGAACTGAGACTGCTTCGGTTTGAAGACGACCACAGGCACTCAAGGCCAAAGGCATTGCCTAGACGAAGATCGAGAAATGCTTCCTTTGTCTGGTTGGAATACCATGATTTGAATTGTTTTAGGTCCGCAAACGGGGTATCGCCACGATATTCTATCACCGTAAACTTCATACCTGTTCGCATATTGAGAAGGTCAACCCGACCGACTTGGCGATCCAAGGCTAAATGGATGTATGGATACTCTCGCGGTATAGTGCGCCCTTGCATCGCCAAT
>JAYVZM010000169.1:0-5216 GCA_043783345.1 Verrucomicrobiota bacterium | reverse complement strand
CAGATCGTCCAGGATCAGGTCACCTATCCGCTCACCACCAAGATGCTTTCGGTGCCGTCGGCCAAGGTGGTGCGCGGCTACTCCTTCTATGGTTTCTCGTTCGTCTATGTCATTTTTGAGGACGGCACCGATCCCTACTGGGCGCGCAGCCGCGTGCTCGAATACCTGAACGGACTCCAGGGCAGCCTGCCGGCCAGCGTCGTGCCTCGTCTCGGTCCGGATGCCACCGGCGTGGGGTGGGCCTTCATGTATTCGCTTAACTCGAAGAAGCACGACCTCGCCGAGCTGCGCTCGATGCAGGATTGGTTCCTGCGCTACCAGCTCGCCAGCGTCGAGGGCGTGTCCGAGATCGCGTCGGTCGGCGGGTTCGTGAAGCAATACCAGATCACCGTCGATCCGCACCGCCTGCACGCCTACAATCTCTCGATCAGCGACATCGCCATGGCCGTGCAGCGCAGCAACAGCGAAGTGGGCGGTCGCTCGGTGGAGATGGCGGAAAAGGAATTCATCCTGCGCGTGAAGGGCTATGTATCGTCGCTGGACGATCTGCGCAAAATCGCCGTGGGGCGCGGCGCCGGCGGAACGCCCATTCTGCTCGGCGAAGTCGCCAGCGTCGGACTCGGACCCGATATGCGCCGCGGCATCGCCGAGCTCAACGGCGAGGGCGAGACGGTCGGCGGGGTCGTGGTGGTGCGCTATGGCGTCGACACGCGGCAGGTCATCCAGGCCGTGAAGGCCCGGCTGGATGAGGCGGTGAAGAGCCTGCCCGAGGGCGTGACCTATTCCGTCGCGTATGATCGCACGGCGCTCATTGACCGGGCGGTGCGCACGCTCAAGGAGAAGCTCATCGAGGAGAGCATCGTGGTCGCGCTGGTGTGCCTGCTGTTCCTCATGCACCTGCGCAGCGCCTTCGTGGCGATCGTGATTCTGCCCATCGCCGTCCTCGCCTCGATTTCCATCATGTTCGGACAGGGGCTCAGCGCGAACATCATGTCGCTGGGTGGCATCGCCATCGCCATCGGAGCGATGGTGGACGCCGTCATCATCATGATCGAGAACGCCCACAAGCACATGGAGCACGACGGCGGCAAGAAGCCGCATTGGGCCATCATTCGCGATGCGGCGGTCGAGGTTGGCCCCACGCTGTTCTACTCGCTGCTGGTCATCACGGTGTCCTTCCTGCCGGTCTTCACCCTGCAATCGCAGGAGGGACGCATGTTCAAGCCGCTCGCATTCACCAAGACCTATTCCATGGCCGCCGCCGCCCTGCTTTCGGTCACGCTGGCCCCGGTCCTCATGGGTTTCTTCATCCGCGGGAAGATCCCGGCGGAGGACAGGAATCCGGTGAACCGGTTCCTCATCTGGCTCTATCATCCGTTGCTGGACTTGATGATCAGGTTTCGCTGGGCGGTGATCGTCACCGCGGCCGTGATCGTCGGCTGGGTCTTTTTTCCGTGGAACGCGATCGTCGCCCGGGTGCTGCCGGACGGCGGCGTGAAGGAAGTCGCGCTGAAATTCGGCAAGGCGTTTCCCTACCAGAACATCGGCTCCGAGTTCATGCCGCCACTCTACGAAGGCGACCTGCTCTACATGCCGACCACGTTTCCCGGCATTTCGCCCACGAAAGCGCGGGAACTCATCCAGCAGACCGATCAAATCATCAAATCGTTCGCCGAGGTGCATCACGTCTTCGGCAAGATCGGCCGCGCCGAGACTGCCACCGACCCCGCGCCGATGGACATGATCGAGACCACGATCATGTTGAAACCCGAGGAGGAGTGGCCGGTCGTCGACCTCAAGGACGACAACGGCAAGGTCATCGCCCACCGCCGGCGCACCATCGACGAACTCACCACGGCGATGAACAACGCGGTGCAGATTCCCGGGCTGACCAACGCGTGGACCATGCCCATCAAGACCCGCATCGACATGCTGGCCACCGGCATCAAGACCCCCGTCGGCATCAAGGTCGCCGGACCCAACCTCGCCGAGTTGGAACGCATCGCCGGGGAAATCGAGGTCGTGGTCCGCCGTGCGCCCGGCACCAGCAGCGTCTTCGCCGAGCGCGTGATGGGCGGAAACTACATCGAATTCGACATCGATCGGGATGCCATCGCGCGCTATGGGATGACGGTCGGCGAAGTGCAGGAGGTGCTTCAAGTGGCGCTGGGCGGAATGCCGCTCACCACCACGGTCGAAGGCCTTGAGCGCTACGGCGTGATTCTCCGCTATGATCGCGATTACCGCGAAAACCCCGAGGCGCTCAGCTCAATCCTCGTGCCGGTGAAGGGAACGGCGGCGGGCGGCAGCATGGGCGCCGCCGGCGGTGCGCCGGCCATGGCGCAGGTTCCGCTCAGCCAATTGGCGAAAGTGCGCGTCGTCTCGGCCCCCATGGGGATCAAGAGCGAGGCGGCGGTTCCGAACGCCTGGATCTATGTCGATGTCCAAGGCATCGACCTCGGCAACTACGTTCGCGGCGCGCAGCACGCAGTCAACGACGCGATCCGGCGGGGCGAAATCAAGGTGCCGGCCGGCTACAGCATCCTCTGGAGCGGTCAGTATGAATACATGCAGCGGGCGGAAGCGCGGCTCATGATCGTGGTGCCGCTCACCTTGCTGCTGATCATCTTCATCATCTACCTTAACACGCAATCGTGGATCAAGACCTCGATTGTCCTGCTCGCGGTCCCGTTCTCGCTGGTGGGCGCCTTCTGGGCGCTCTATTTGTTCGACTACAACCTGAGTGTGGCCGTCTGGGTCGGCATCATCGCCCTCGCCGGCCTCGATGCCGAAACCGGCGTCGTCATGCTCCTCTACCTGGACCTGGCTTATGACGATGCGAAAAAGACCGGCCGGCTCAACACCACCGCCGATCTGCGCGATGCCATTTACCACGGAGCCGTCAAGCGCGTCCGTCCGAAGGCCATGACCGCCGCCGTCATCATTGCCGGCCTCATGCCGATCCTCTGGAGTCACGGCACCGGCGCGGACACGATGAAGCGCATCGCCCTGCCGATGGTCGGTGGCGTCGTCACCTCGACGCTGATGGAACTCCTCGTCTATCCCGCCATCTTCTATCTCTGGCGCCGTCGCGGGCTCGCTGTTCCGTTGCCGCCCGCCCCGCCGTCCGTCCAACCTGCGCCCGCCTCATGAACCCCGCCGAACCACCCCGCTCCGACGAGACCTGCGTGGTGTGCGGCAAGGACACCTCCGGTGGCCGGGGCTTCCTGACTCTCCACCTCGAAGGCCGGCTGATCGCGCTCTGCTGCCCGATGTGCCAGAAGGTTTATGGGGAAAATCCCGCGCTCTATGCCCAGCGGTTGAAAAACCGCGAAACCATTCGCGAGATCGATCGTGCGTCAGGCTCCACCGATCCCGGCTAAACGCACCCACCCGTCGCGCCGCACGGTTCGCCGCCGGGTTCAATTGCACCGCAACGCATTCAAGGTATTTCTGTTCGTGCACCGGCAACGCCATCCCTGAATGTCATGCAATGATCGCAGGGGGACAACACCCCATATTCTCCCGCAAAACTGAGGCGCATAGTCGTGCTCTCCTGCAACCGGTGGCGAGCTGCCGCCCTTTCTCCGTCTGAAACAAAAATTAAAATGAAATTCCACTCGTCCCGTCTCCTCCTCGCGAGCGCCACAGCCGGTATGCTCGCGCTCGTCGCCTATGCCGGTCCCGGCCCGCAATCCTGGCAGACTCTTCACAACGAGGAGCAGTTCAAGCAGCTCAAACCCGGCGACAAAATCGCCTATGTCTGCAATCAATGCAAAACCGTGTCCGAGGTGACTGTCGAATCGACGGGTCAAGCAATGGACCACTGCACAGAAGGCGCGAGCCTCACCTGCCCCGCCTGCAAAACCAAGGTCCGGGTGACCACCAAGGGTCCGCCTAAAAATCCCTCCACGCAGAGCGAAGTCATCTATACCAACGATAAGGGCGAAGAATGCTTCTTTGTCGCCAAGGTTCCGGACAAGAAATAATCCCTCAGGGGCTATTGAGACCGCCATTGCACAAACCCGGCACGCGCTGCTGCAGCATCATTCAAAGCTCATGACAGCAGCATTTTCTGCCGCACCCTTCCGGGGTAGTTATACGGCGGTGGGTTCGTCGTAGTCCAATGAACGGCAGTTTAACATGAGCCATACGGAGGGACGGGCGGAGGAATGTGGGTGGACGGTGGTCGGCGTCCTGATCGTCATCCCGCTGGTCGTCGTTATCAGCAAGCTATCCAAAAATAATTGGCCTCTTGGCGGTTCTGCCCGGTGATCCGCCATAAATCCCCGGCGGCACTTTCGTCGACTGGCCGGGCGACTCTCGCGTCATGGATTGCACGACGGACCGCCCCGCCACACTTCTTGCCGCTGACTCCCGCTTATGCGCCTTCTTGAACTGAAAATTCCACCCGTGGTCACCACTCTCTTGGTGGGCGGATTGATGGGGCTGTCCGCGCGCGCCACTCCCGACCTCGCGTTTGCACTGCCGTCCCGCCGTCTCATCGCCGCCGTCCCGGCGCTGGTCGGCGTGGTCATAGCCACCCTGGCGGTGACTTCATTCCGCCGCGTCAAAACCACTATCCATCCCTTGCACCCGGAGGACGCTTCGGCGCTGGTGACCTCCGGCATTTTTAGCCTGACACGCAATCCGATGTATCTCGGCCTGCTGCTGGTCCTGCTGGGTTGGGCGGTCTATTTGACCAACGCCCTGGCTTTTATCTTTCCCGTCGTCTACGTGCCCCTGATGAATCACCTCCAGATCCTCCCCGAGGAAAGGGCTCTGGCGGCGAAGTTCGGCCCCGAATTTTCCGTTTATAGATCCAAGGTGCGACGCTGGCTCTGAGGCGCGACGCCTGACTGAAACCGCCGCCGTTGGCTATCGCGGCGAATTCGGCTTATGTAAGATTCTTCCGCGACCTCCGTCATCAGGGTGAACAACGTAATCTCATGAACCACGAACACTCTCCCTCCAGCCATGCGCCGGCCGCTTCCACCACCCACGCCGGCGGTCACGGCCATCACCACGGTTCCCCGTCGGGCAGCGACCATCCGCCCGCGCCCGACGAGCCCGTCTACATGGGTCTGCCGCATGAGCGTTATCTGCGGCCCAAACTTTATGTCGCCACCGCGCTGACCGTTCCGGTCCTCGTCCTCGCCATGGGCGAGATGCTCTGGCCGCACGCGTTCCACGCCTGGCCCGTCGGGCTCAACGCC
>JAYVZM010000168.1:0-5237 GCA_043783345.1 Verrucomicrobiota bacterium | reverse complement strand
AACTGGCGATGATGTCGGAATGGGCGACGGCCTCGGGCAGGCCGGCCATGCTCAGGGCCCAGCCGCCGGCGAGGGCGGCCGCCTCCTCGGCCTTGGCCAGCGTGCGGCTGGCGACGGTGACCGAGGTGGCGCCGCGGCTCTGGAAAGCCTGCACGGTCTTGAGCCCGATCTCGCCGGCGCCCACCACCAGGATCTTGGTGCCGGCCAGTTCGCCGAAAATCCGGCCGGCGAGGTCGACGGCCACCGTGGCGATGCTGATCTGCCCGGCGCCGATGGCCGTGTGCGTGCGGATGTGCTTGGCCGCCTGAAACGTTTTTTGAAAGACGCGGTTAAGCACCGGGCCGGTCCATTTTTTCTCCAGCGCGCCGTCGTAGGCCTGCTTCACCTGGCCGAGGATTTCCGTTTCGCCGACGATTTGGGAGTCCAGGCCGGAGGCCACGGCGAAGAGATGGGCGATGGCCTCGTGGTTCTGGCGCAGGGCCAGGGCGGAATCCAGTTCCGCGGGCGTGCAGCCGGTGACGGCGCAGAGCGTCTCGCGCAGGGCGGCGAAGACCGCGGGGCTCTGCGCCACGCCGTAAAGCTCGACGCGGTTGCAGGTGTTGAGCAGGGCGAATTCGCGGACGCCGCTGGTCGCGCGCAGCCGGGCGGCGAGCGCGGCCGCCCGGGCGTCATCCAGCGCGATTTTTTCCCGCACCGCCAGGGGGGCGGTGTGATGGCTGGCCCCGAGGAGGAAGAGGACGGGCGTGGAGGTTTCCATCGGTCAGCGCGAGAGGGTGACCGGCCGGTAGCCGTGCCGGTTGGAGTTGACCGGACCGAGCGACAGCAGCGCCAGGACAAACATCACCAGGCAGACCCAGGCGAAGCGGACCGAAACGAGCCGGCCGCGCCAGCGCAGCAGCAGGACGACAAGGTAGGACAGCCACACGCCGACGGTCACCAGCAGCTTGGGCAGGTGGACCGATTCCGTGTTTCGCACCCACCACGAGGCGCCGACGCCGAGGGAGAAGGTCAGCAGCATGACGCCGAGCAACACCAGCCGGTAGTTGATCTGCTCGAGCTGCACCACCGAGGGCAGGAACCAGAACAGGCCGTTGAGGCGTTTGTTTTTCAGGCTCCAGTTCTGGAGGAGCAGCATGAGCGAGGTCAGCGCCAGCAGGCCGAACACCCCGTAGCTGAACACGGCGAGCGCGGCATGGATCTCGATCCACGGGTTGTTGCCGAAAAATTTCTGTCCCCGCACCAGGTCCCAGTGGGGGATGAGCAGCGAGACGAGCGCCAGCGTCGCGGCATAACCGGCGGTGAAGAGGCCGAGCAGGCTCACCCGGAAGGCGGTGCCGACAAAGAAATAAAGCAGCATCGCGGACCACGCGACGAATTGGACGATCTCGAACGTGTTGCCCAGCGGGCAGCCCTTGCCGGCCAGGCCGCGCAGGTAGAGGCCCAGCATCTGAAAGACCCACCCCCCGACCAGCAGGGAATTGAGGATGGTGCGGAGGCCGGCGGGGGACCGGCGCCGGGTCAACCCGACCAGTCCGGTGAGAAACCCGGCCAGGTAGAGCAGGGCCCCGAGCCACAACAGGGACCGGTCGGTGATCAGCGAGGACATGGGGACAGCTTGTTGGGGGAACGCGCCGGGGCAAGGCTGACAACGCAGTATTAGTTAAAGCGGCCACTGTGCCGGTGGGTTTCTGATTCAGGCTTGGGCCGCGCCGGTCTCGCGGCATGGTGGGCGACTGTGAACCCAACCTTCGATCCCCAGCCGATCTCGCTCCACGGCCGGCACGTAGCCTTGGAGCCGCTGGCTCCACGGCACGCCGCGGGGATCTTTGCCGCCAGCCGCGATCCCGGCATCTGGACGTATCTGTTGGTTCCCCAGTTCGCCAGTGTCGGCGCGGTGCAGCAATGGATCGAGGAGTCCCAGGCCGCGCAACGCTCCGGTGCGGAGGTGCCGTTCGCGACCGTGCGGGCGGACGACGGCCGCGTGGTGGGTTCAACCCGGTTTTTGGACATCCGGCGGGCGCATCGCACCCTGGAGATCGGCTGGACCTGGATTGATCCGCAGTTTCAGCGCACCGCCGTCAACACCGAGGCCAAGTTCCTGATGCTGCGCCACGCCTTCGAGGATCTCGGGGCCGGACGGGTGCAGCTCAAGACCGACGAGCGCAACGCCCGGTCGCGCGCGGCCATCGCGCGGATCGGCGCCACCTTCGAGGGCATCCTGCGCAAATATCAGGCGCGGTTCGACGGCTACGTGCGCAACACCGCCATGTTCAGCATCACGGCGGAGGAGTGGCCGGCGGCGAAGGCGCGGCTCGAGGCGATGCTGGCGCGGTAGGGCCAGTCTCCGACTGGCCCGGACCGGTCGGAGACCGGTCCTACCTCTTCGGCGCCCAGCGCTGCAGGAAGGCGATGATTTTCGCCGGGTCGTGGGCCGATTTCCCATCCTCGAGCGCACCGGTCTCCTGCGGGGTGAGGAGATGGCCTTCGGCATCCAGCACGAGCAGGACCGGCAGGCCCTGCTCCAGGGGAGGTAGCAGCGGCGGGCGCGCAACCGCCGCTTCCGGGCGGGCCAGGTGCGGGGATCCGTGGCGAGGGCGGGGAACGGCGGATCAGTCCGCTTGCGGCGCGGCAGCGGGATTTCCCGCGCCCGCGCCTCAGGCGGGCAAGCTTTCGACGAGGGCTTTTTCTTCCGGAGTGAGAGCGTAGAGTTCATAAACGAGCTGGTCGATCTGGTTGTCGGTGGCGGTGACGGCGTTTTGGAGGGTGGCGCGTTCCTGGTCGTCCTTGGCGGCACGGAGCTTGGGGGTAAGGGCGAGCATTTTGTCGACGAGCGCGACGAGGCGGTCGTGGCGGGCGCGGTCGAGTTTGTCGGAGAAGTCGATGCGTCGGATTGAGAGCTTCGAAATACTGTTCCAGAAATACTCGTAGATCCCTCCGCCCTTCAGCTTGCCGATCGAACGGAATCGAAACGTGAGGAGCCGAGAGTTCAGCAAACCGAGCAGATACTTCAGGGACTCCGGCTGGTCTTTCGTAAACAGAACGGTGGTGTCAGTCAGTCCAATGAACGCATTGTCCTCGACGAGTGCGAAGCGATTGTCTGTTGCGAGGAAGGGACACAATAGCCGTGCACGTGCATAGAATTCGCGGTGCAATGGCCAAGTGTATCGCCACCAGTCGCAATTGCCGCGCTTGTAAGCGGCGCGAGCCTTCAACTTCCCTTCACAGCTGTTGAGATGCTGCCGGACACCTTCCGGCAGTTTTTCGAACGAGGCGGCCTCTTCAAGATAAAGCAGCACCTCTTCGCGATTCCTGATCTCGAAACGCTGGATATCGCTGTTAGCAGCACGCAACCGATAGAGACTCTGCGGCACTTTCCACCGGCGCATTTCGGCGAGCGAGCGTCCTCCGAAAACGTCATTGCAGCCTGTTTGCATGCCCTGCCCTATGTGCAGGATCTTGCCGAGTAAAGTGCCTGCAGCGTCGATCTTGATGTTGAGTTTCGTGATCTCGGCCGGCGCGAAGGTCCAAACCCCTGCGGAAAGAGCAGCGCGGTCGACGGTGTGGCTTTCGAAATCGGCCGAGTTATGCAGCAACGTAACGAGTGAGGGGCTGCGAAGTTCGGGCAGGCGCAATTTGAAGACGTTCAGACGGTTCGTGGGAGGGTTCTTTTCGAGCCGAAGAATGCACGTCGTGATCCCGACCCCTTCGAAAACGTAGAAATTTTGGAAATCGATGATTTCGGCTACGGCTCTGTGCTGCGCCAAGAAGCCGCGCAGCTTGTCGGCTTTGAACGCCTCCAGAAACGCGCGAGAGACGATGAATCCGACTTGGTTGCGCGACAGAGCGAAGCCCTTCGCAATAAAATAGAACAGGAGGTCGGTCTTGTCGTTGTAGACATGGGGATATTGGAGCTTGATCGCTTGAAGCCGGGTGTCGCCTTTGCCCCATGTGTCGTCGATATTGAGATAAGGCGGATTTCCGACCACGGCATCGAAGCCGCCAGCTTTCATGATCGATTGGAATTGGACTTCCCAATTAAATGCGCTGACGGAAATGAGGTCATCCGGCAGTAGGGAATCGGAGGCGATGAGGGAGTTGCCGCACTTGATGTTGGCGGCAAGGGGCGGGAGAAGGGCGGGCTCGTCCTCGTCGGCGAAGAGTTCGCGCTCGCGAGCGAGGGTGTTGCGGTTCTCGTTCTCCAGCATCTTCAGGTAGAGCGAGAGCTGGGTGACTTCGACGGCCCCGGGGTCGAGGTCCACGCCATAGATGTTGGCCGTGAGGATACGGCGCTTGAGCGCGGCGGTGAGGTGGACGTCTCCGGTGGCGTCATCGATCCAGCAGAGGTTTTTCCGGCGGGCCTTGGGGTTGGCCATCAGCCAGGCCTGCCAATGTTCGCAGACGCGCTCGAAGACACGGATGAGAAATGAGCCGGAGCCGCAAGCGGGGTCGAGGAAGCGGAGGGCTATGGTCTTTTCCGGAGGCTGGCCGTCGAGGAGTTTGCCCACAGTCTGCTCGACGATGTAGTCCACGATGTAGCGCGGAGTGTAGTAAACGCCGCCGGCTTTGCGGACCTCGGGTTTCTCCTCGATGGTGACCCTCAGGCCCTGGGGCCGGATGACATTGCCGAGAAAACGCTCGTAGATGGTGCCGAGGATTTCAACCGGGATGATGGCGAAAAGGTATTCGGATTCGTCGCCGCCGAGATCGTCGAGGAAATCGGCGAGCCAGGCGTCGCCGACCAGGAGATTCTCGGTGAAGTGTGGCTTGAAGAGGTGGCCGTTGAAGAAAGGGACGGGGCTGGCGGGCCGCCGGTCCAGCCGCTGGAAGTGCGTGACGAGAGCCGGCCAGAGCTGGTGGGTGGAGAGATTGGGCCGGCCAGTGGGGGGGTCGGCCACCACCCCGCGCAGTTCGGTCTGTGTGGCGCGTGGGGCGCGGGGATCGCCGGTGGTGTGGAAGAAGTTTTCCACGGCGCGGTTGAGCACAAGGCCGGTGTCGATATCTCGATCCTCACAAATCCGGAGGAAAAGCAGACGGTCCAGGATGCGTTGGACCGCCTCATTGAGTCGCGGCAAGTCGTCCCGGAGTCCGGCGTCGGGATTATGCCGCAGCAGATCGGAGCCGAGCGTGCGGCGGGACTCGTCGAGGAAGGCGAGGAATTCGGCGTCGAGGGCTCGGGTGCGGTCCGGGCGGACGAGCCAGAGCTGGCGGGCCCGGTCCTTGCCGGAAGGGCCTTTGGG
>JAYVZM010000167.1:0-12787 GCA_043783345.1 Verrucomicrobiota bacterium | reverse complement strand
CGCGGCGCGGCCGGGTTTTCGCCTTCGAGCCCACCCCCGCGAACGCCGCCGCGCTGCTGCGCAACGCGCGGCTCAGCGGCCTCGGCAACATTGACGTCTGCACCGCGGCGCTTTCGGACACCGCCGGCATTTTGCGCATGGTGCAGTCGCATGCCACGAATACCGGCGGCTCGCGGCTGGCGTCCCAGACCACCGGGACGCCCGGAGAGCTGGCCATCCATGTGGCCGTCCATCCCTTCGGCGATTTCGTCCCCATTATTCCGGCCGAGGCTTTCGACCTCGTTAAAATTGATGTCGAAGGGTATGAGGCCCGGGTTCTCGCCTCGCTCTTTGCCAGCACTGCCCCGCGCCCACGCCACATCCTGCTCGAATATACGCCCGTCGATTTTGATTATGGCCTGCCGGAGGGCCTGCCGGCCTGGCTGGAGCGACACGGTTATATTGTGCGTGATGTCACCGGCGCTCCATTCTCACCGGCCCGACCGCTGCCGGAGGCCAACCTCTGGGCGGAGAGGCAATCCTGACCGGGATCGTCACCGCGCCGCACCACCTTGATTTCGTTTCTCAGGCACCTGATCGTCCGGCTTACGGCTCGAGGACCGTGCGGGATCGCTCCATTTGCGACCATCGCGGCCGAGGGCGACGAGTGGCGGCATGGCGTGCATGGGGCGGAACGTTTTGCCGGCATCCTGGCGGAGAGTCCTCCCGATGCGTGCTTCTATGCCGCCACCCACGCGTTGCTGGGACAGGCGCCGACGGGCGAATTGGTCCAGGGCGAGCCTCGCTTCCGCGGGGAAGGGATGGCGGTCTCACCCGGCCGTCGATTGTTTGCGCTCAGCGACGCGGCCGTGGCCGGCGACGATGCCGTGGTCTATTGCCCGCGCCAGCGCCTGGCCGTGGCGGAAACGGTGCGCCAATGGACGCGGCCCGCGACCCGGCATCCCCTGCTGGCCTCCCCGCGTTTTCCGCCGCCGCAACCCTTGCCGGGCCTGACGCTGAGTCTGGGCACACTCGATGGCGGCGGATTCTATCACTTCCTGCTGGAGGCGCTGCCCCGCCTGCACCTCGCCCGCCCCTGGCTGGCCCGCATCGACCACTACCTCGCCAACGGCACCCCCGGATCATTTCAGGAACGCTGGCTGGTGCAGGCCGGGGTGCCCGCGGAAAAAATCATCTGGCTGTCCGGCCTCAGCCATTTTCGCTGCGAACAAATTCTCTTTGCCGGCCCGCTCTGCCATGACACCCAGCCCACCCCGTGGCTCGTCGCGGCGATCCGCGATGTGTGCGGCGTGCGGCCGGCCGGGCTTCCGGGCTCACGGCGGATCTGGATCAGTCGCACGGACGCCGGCTCGCGTCATTTCTCCGGGGAACAGGAATTACTGGCCCGGCTCGACGGCTTCGAACGCGTCGAACTCGGCCGCCTTGCCCCGGCCGAGCAGCTGCGCCTCATGGCAGGCGCAGCCGTGATCGCCGGCCCGCACGGAGCCGGTCTGGCCAACCTGATCTTCTGCGCGCCTGGCACAAGAGTGGTGGAATTGTTGCCCGATGCGTCCCACCGGCCGCTCTACGGCCGTCTGGCCATCGCCGCGGGTTGCCGGCATGCCTGGGCCGCGGTCGATTTCACCCGGGCACCGGACAACCAACCTGACCTCGCCCAGGCCATCCGGACGTTCGCCCCATGAGCGGCATCCGCACCAGTCTGCTGGTCCCCTGTTACAACTCCGCGCTTTTCCTGCCGCGGCTCTGGGACACGGTCCGCGCGCAAACGCTGCCGTTCGACGAAGCCATCTGTTATGACGACGCGAGCGATGACAACACCGCCGAGATCGCCCGATCGCTAGGGGCCAGGGTCATCCGCGGCGAGAAGAATGCCGGCCCGGCTCACGCCCGCAATCAGCTTTGGCAGGCCGCGCGCGGCGAATGGGTGCACTTTCACGATGCGGACGATTTGCTCGCGCCGCGCTTTCTCGAAAAGATGCTGGCCCGCACCTCCCCCGCGATCGACGTCGCGATCTGCGACGTCGACTGGGTGGACGAGACCAGCCGGCGGGTCCTCATTCCCTTTCGCTATCAAGCGGCGGCATTGCGCGCCGATCCCTTGGGTTATGTGCTGGAGCATCCCATCGGCGGAATCAACGGGCTCTACCGGCGCAGCTCACTGCAGGCCGTGAACGGTTTCAATGAGGCGCTGCGCAACTGGGAGGACGCCGATCTGCATGTGCGCCTGGCGGCCAGCGGCGCCCGGATCGATGTCGTGGATGAGGTCCTCTGCCTTTCCCTCCGGCAGCCGGCCAGCATCAGCACGGATTACCGCCTCAACTGGCGCTGCCGCCTGGAGGCGCTCCAGGGATACGCCCGGACCCTGCCGCCGGCCGCGCAGGCCGCGCTGGCCCGGGAGGCAGAGCGCGCGGCGCAAAACTTGGTGGTCGTGGGCGACGTGCCCGCCGCCGGGGAAGCGCTGGCCCTGGCCCGCCGTCTCGGCGGCGATCCCCCCACCACCCGGCATTGGCTCCTCCGCCTGGCCAAACGATTTGTGCCCGCCCTCTGGCTGCTGCGCTTGCAGACCCGGGCGCGCAGCCTCAGGTGAAAGCCTCCGACACCTCTCCTGACGGTCGCCGTTCTTCCCCAGCCACTCCAGCTCTCCCTCGCCTCCTGTCCAAATCGTTCACCGCAATGTCCCCCGCCCTCCTCCCATGAAGACCCCCGCAAAAACCTTGGACGTAAGCCCTTTCTACGGGAAAAAAATCGCCGGCCTCCCTCCGTGGAAACGATCGGCGGTTTCGGTCATGCCCCTGCACGTTCTTTATCAGTTGCGCACCGAGTTGCAGCTCGCCTGGGTGCGGCTGACCAGTCTGACCGTGGCACGCCGCTACCGGGGGGCCACCAACCTCAAGGTCAACGTCGGCAGCGGCAGCCGGGGCCACCCCGACTGGGTCAACGTGGATTTCCTGGCGATGCCTTCCGTGAATTGCGTGTGCGACTGCCGCAAGGTCCTGCCCTTCCCGGACAACTCGGTGCGCCTGATTTTCACCGAGCATTTTTTTGAGCACATCGATTACACCGAGGAAGCGCCGCTTTTTCTCAGCGAATGCCTGCGGGTCCTGCAGCCCGGCGGCATCATCCGCATCATCGTGCCCGATGCGGAACGTTACCTCCGCGCCTACTGCGAGCCCGGTTGGGACGCCATGACGCGTCTGCGCCTGCTTAAAACGGATCATTTCGACGGCTACACCGATTGCACCTACCGGACAAAAATGGAACTGGTCAACGAAGTCTTCCGCCAGGCCTACACCCACAAGTTCGCCTACGACCATGAGACCGTCGAACGCTTGCTGGCCGACGTCGGTTTCGGGCAAATTGTCCACCAGGAGTTCGGCAAATCACTGGATCCGGAACTGGCTATCGACCTGAAAGACCGCGCCCACGAGAGCCTCTATGTCGAAGGGGTGAAACCGGGCTGATTTCGCAAACCCCGCCTTTAATCCCATGCTAACTGGAACTGCCACTTTTCTCCGTCTTGCCCTCCAGCGGTGTCGGGTCGCCGGTTGGCGCTGGCGGGGCGTCGGTTTGCATTCCCGGACGCGGCTCGATGCCGCCGTGGACTTCTCCCGCGGCGTGGCCCGTTCGCGCCCGGGCACGATCACCTCAGGCCCGGACTGCCATTTTTCCCAAGGCGTGATCGTCCATGCGTATGGCGGTCAGGTCGCGTTGGGTGAGCGGGTGTTTATCGGCCCCTACAGTGTCCTCTACGGCCATGGTGGCATCGAGATCGGCTCCCATACCCTGGTCTCGATGCACTGCCGCCTCCTCTCGTCGAACCATACCGTTCCGCCGCCCGGCGTGCTGATCCGCTCGCAGCCCGACATCCTGCTGCCAACGAAAATCGGCCGCGACGTCTGGCTCGGCGCCGGCGTGACGGTGTTGGGCGGCGTGACGATCGGCGACGGCTGCATCGTCGGCGCCGGCGCGGTCGTGACGCACGACCTGCCGCCCAATTCCATCGCGATCGGCGTGCCGGCCAAGGTCACCGGTTCGCGTCTTCCCTGATCTTTTCCCATGTTCAAGGCTCTGCTCCGCCGTGCTGCCCGTGGTTGCGGCTATGAGATCCGGAAGATTCAACCTCTGCCCGCGGGTCGCGACTGGGTCGTCGACCTTGGTCGTCTCATGCCCACCTCGCCCGCGCCGGTGTTGTTCGATGTTGGGGCCAACGTGGGCGCCGTGTCGCACCGTCTCGCCGGCGCTTTTCCCGCCCCCGCCAGGATTTTTGCCTTCGAGCCCGCGGCCTCGACCTTCACCCAGCTGGCCGCCGCACTCTCCGGTCATCCGCACGTGCAGTGTCAGCATCTCGCGCTCAGCGAAAAACCGGGACGGCTTCGGCTCTATCATGGGATCAACTCCCAGCTCAATCGCCTCGCGCCGGTTGGCACCCTTGGCGACAACACCCATGAGGACGTCGAGGTTTCGACCGTGGACGATGTCGCCGGCCGGCTGGGCCTGGCGCGGATCGATGTGCTGAAAATCGATACGGAAGGATTTGAAGTCGCGGTGTTGCGCGGCGCCGCCGGATTGCTCCAACGCTCGGCGATCCGGACGATCGTGGCGGAGGCGACCTTCGATCTCGCCAGCGACCGGCACACCCGCTTTGACGATATTCGCGCGCTGCTGACGCCCCGGGGCTTCTACCTCCACGGCATCTATGACTGCGAACTCTGGGGTGAGCATCTCAAATTCGCCAATGTCCTTTTCCTCCACAAAGCCGCTTTCCCCTACGTCTGTCCATGATGTCGCCCGCGCCACTTTGGAGAATCTGTGACCGCTTTCTCCGGTGGTGGCCATGCGTGCCTGTCCCCCAAAAAAACGCCCGCGACATCCGGCCCGGCGCCGACGGGACCAAGGATCTGCAGTCCGGTGCCATCGCCCATGGCATCCCGGCCAGCGTGCAAGGTTGTCGCCACGGCTCTTCTTCTTCGGTCTAAATCGCCGATGCTTCCACCTAACCCGACTGAATCAACCGCGTCGCTGTCGCGCCGGACCTGGGTCATCCTCGCCGTGATCTTCGCCCTCGGGTTCGTCCATTTCTGGGTCCGCAGCACACCGGTCCGACTGGCCAATACCGATGATGTCGTTCACCAGCGGCTGACCGACGAGAACCGGGTGGCCCAATGGACGATCGATAACGCCCACAGCCAAGGACGTTTCTACTTCACCACCCCCCAGATTGCCGGCTCGCTCACGGCACTCTACGAAGTTCGAAATCCCTGGCTTTTCAGCTTGCTGCGGGCCACGGCGCTTTTCGTCCAGATCGGGCTGGCCGGCTGGTTGTTGGCCCGGGTGGCCCGCAGCCCAGCTTGGGGAGCAGCCCTGGCGTTTTTTATCATGGGCACGCTGCATGTTCCGCAGACGTTTTATCCCATCCTGTCCTTTCCAGCTCATTGGATCGGATTCTGCGCGGTGCTGGCCGCTCTGCACATCCATTACACCCACTTGCACCGGCCCGGCCTGCTGACCGGCATTGCGACCGGCGCGCTGTTTTTGCAGGGCTGTCTGCTGAGCGAGATTTTCGTGCTGTTTCTCCCCTTGTTTTTGTCCCTCTCGTTATTGCAACCGAACCCCGGCTGGTGGCACCGGTTGCGGGCAAACCTGGCTCCGCTCGCCACCGCGGCGGGCTATGTGGCCGTCTACCTGCTTTTTTCCCGGCAGTTTTCTCCCACCTATGAGGGCACGCGCTTTTCCGCCGATCTGTCTCTGGCCGGCCAGGTCGTGTTGCGCCAGATGGTCGGTATCACCCCAGGTTTCGAACTGCTGGTCCGGCGCTTGCCGGCGGAAACGAGCGGGCCGATTTTCCGTGAGCTGGCAGAAGTCGTTCAGACCGTGACCCTGATTCCTTGGCAGGATTTGCTGTTGGGACTTGTCGAGGCGTTCACCCTGACGGGCCTGCTTCTTCATTGTTCCCGCCACCTCCCGCCCCTCATCCGCTGCTGGCCGTGGGGGCTGGGCTTCGCCGCCTTTCTCAATCTGCCGATCGCCTTTTCCGAGAAATACCAGGTCTTCATCCTGCACCGGGAGTTTCCCTACGTCTACGCGTTCTATTCGTTCTTTTTTCTCAGCTTGGCGATTATTGCCGTCGCCGCGTTCGGCGTTCGGCGCCTGTCCCGGGCCGGCCACTGGATGATGGCCGCCGGTCTGCTCGGCCTGACGACCACGGCTCTCTGCCTTTCCGCCCTGGCCTCGAATCACCGCGTCCTGCAAATTCTACGACAGAGATTCAACTAAGCCTGCACCGTGCCTGACTTTTCCGGAGTGCAAACGCCCCCCCGACTGCTGCGTGGTTGGCCGGTGAAAAGTGACGTTTGGTGGGCGTGCGGCCTGGCGGGTCTGCTCGTGCTATGGCACCTGCCCGCCTTCACCCTGACGCCGGCCGTGAATCATGATGAGATCATGCTGAACGCCGCGGCCCGCAACTGGACGTCGCGCGGCGTCATCGCCCTGACGCCACTCACGAATCAGGGGGAAACCTACGCCAGCGCGTATTACTGGCATCCCCCGGGGTATCTCTGGCTGGGGGCGGGAGCCTACAAGCTATTCGGATTTTCCATCGCCGTGACCCGGGGCGTTTCCCTGGCCAGCGGCGCCGCGGCGGTCCTCCTGCTTTTCCTTGTCCTGCGGCGGCTGGATCTGGCGCGCCCGGCGGCTGCGGCCGCGACGGTCCTGTTCATGGCGCACCCCATGGTCTGGTGGCTGTGCCGGAGCGGACGCATGGATCTGACCGCGATCTGCTTCGGTTTCGCCGCGATGCTGGTGCTGAACGGTGAAGCACGGGAAACCCATTCCCCTGCGCGCGCCGGCCTCCTGGTCGGGCTGGACGGACTGTTTCACATCATGGCGCTCGCCTGGGTGCCGGCGATCATCGCGGCGGAGGCCGTCCGCCTCAACCGCGTCCCCTGGAAAATGCCGCTCTGGTCGGTGTCATGGCTTCCCTGCCCTTGGCGGGCTGGGTGGCGACCGCCTTCGCGCGCGGGGATGGCCCGGCCTGGGTGGAGCAATTTCTCCTCTATCAGGTGGGCCAGCGATCTGCCAGCACGCCCGTCTGGCGCCGGTTGCTCGACGAAGTGCGACTGATCGCCATCCAATTTCGCTACGCGCCGGCGATCCTCCCACTCCTGGTGGTCGGGTTGCTCCACGGCTGGAACGAATCCCAGCGCGCCCGGCGGTGGGCGGCGGGCGGAGCAGTCGCCTTTTTCGGCGTGATTGCCTTTGCCACGGCCAAGGGTTCCGGTGCCTATCCCGTCTACTGGTTCATTTGGGTTCTGCCGGTTGTCGCGACCGGCCTCGCCTTGCTCCGGCCCAGGATCAGAACCTGGCTCTTCGCGTTGGCGATCGGCAACGCCGCGGCCGTCCAGCTCGGGTTCGACGCCATCGCCCTCTACCAGCGGCAGGCGCGGGATCCCGCCCGGGTCGACCGCTTTTTCGCCGCCCACCTCAAGCCGGGCTCCGTCGTGCTCGGCCCGGAGGATAGCTGGTATGCGGTCGAACACGCCGGCGCCCAGCTGCGCATCTGGGATCAGCCGGACCCCCGTCGGCATGACTATGTGGTCACCTTCGCCAACGTGCCCGTTGTCCCGCCCGAGGGCTTCGAACTGTTGGCCGAACTTCCGGATATCATGCCGAAATTCCTCGGCTACTATTGGTCGCACACCTCGTGCTCCTACCGGATCTGGGTGCCCAAGCGCTGACCCGCATGCAGCTTTCCGTCGTCATTCCCACCCACAACCCGCATCCCGGACGGCTGCAGCGCACCCTGTCCGGCTTGCGGGCCCAGACCCTGCCGGCCGGCTGCTGGGAAACCGTCCTCGTCAACAATGCCTCGCGGGATTTTCCTGACGCCGCCTTTTTCGCCGGCTGCACCCCGGAGGTTTTTTCCATCGTGGACGAACCGGACCTCGGACTGACGGCGGCGCGCCAACGGGGATTCAATGCCGCCCGGGGAGAAGTCGTGGTGCTGGTGGACGACGACAATGTGCTCGCGCCCGACTATCTCGCCGAGGTGCTGGCCATCTTCGCCCGCCAGCCCCGCGTTGGCCTCGCGGGAGGAAAGTCACTGCCCGAATTCGAACGCGAGCCCGCGGAGTGGGCGCGGGAGTTTCTCCCCCTCCTCGCACTGCGGGACCTGGGCCCGCGGGAATCCGTCTCCGCCGGCCTGCGCGCCCCGGGCGAGACGCGCAACGAATATCCCGCCTTCGCCCCCATCGGCGCGGGCATGGCCCTCCGGCGCGTCGCGTGCGATGCCTGGCTCGATTCCCGACGGGCCACCCGCGCGGCCCTGAGCGACCGGCGCGGCAGCGAACTCACCTCCAGTGGCGACAACGACATCGTGCTCTGCGCGATGCGCGCCGGCTGGGAGGTGGGCTATTTTCCCTCCCTGAGCCTGACCCATCTCATCCCGGCCGGCCGCCTTGAGGCTAAATATCTCGCCCGTCTCAACCGCGGCATCCAGAAATCATGGATGCAAGTGCTCGCCCTGCACGATGCCTCTCCTTGGGCGCCGCTCACAGCCACCGGGGCGGGACTGCGGAAACTCAGGGCCTGGTTCGTGCACCGGGCATGGTCGTCGCCGGCGGCCTATGTGCGCTGGCAGGGAGCCTGCGGCCACTTCGATGGCCGCGCCGCCGCATGACCCCTCTCCGCAAAGTCGATCGGCGGTGCCTGATCCTCATCGTCGCCGCGTGTCTCGCGTTGAGCGTGACTTTTTTTTCGCCCCGACTCTGGCTGATGCGGCATTACGTGCCAGGCTCGTTCCAGTGGGACCGGGCGCATACGTTCCTGCAGCAATGCGAACAGCCGCTGCGTCGGGACATCGAAGCGGCGATGCAATGGCGGTTGCTGCCGCCGCTCGCGTGCCATGCGCTACGCCTGCCCGGCAAGACCCCGCTCGCCCTGCCGTGGCTCGGAATCATCGCCGCCGTCGCCTATGCCGCCGTGCTGTGCCGCCGCCGGTTGGACGACTGGCGTTTCGTCGCGGGTGGCACGCTGCTTTTCGCCACCACCTCGGCCGTGCTGGTGCCGGTGGGCTGGCTCGGGGTGAACGACGCGTGGGTCTGGCTCGGGCTGCTCGCCGTCGCCTTTGGCCGGGCGCCCTGGGCCACGGCGCTCGCCTGCCTGCTCTGCCCCTGGGTGGACGAGCGGTTCGTCATCGGCTTCCCCCTCGCCTGGCTGGTGGGGCGGATCGACCGCGGCACCGGCTGGAAATGGATCGCCACCCTCGACGGCCTCTGGCTGCTGCCCTACGCCGCCCTGCGGCTCTGGCTGCAACGGCAGGACCACGCGGCCAGCGAGGCATCGCAACAGTTCCTCGCCTACCACCTCCAACAGACCCTGCTGATTTTCCCGCTCGCCCCCCTCGGCTGGTGGATGGGCCTGCGCGCCGCCTGGCTGGGGGTCGCCTACGCCGCCTGGACGACTCCACCGGGTTTGCGCCTGCTCGGCGCGAGCACGTTGGTCGCCACCGCCGGCATCTCCGTCGTGCTGGCCGCTGATCTCAGCCGTTCGATTGCCATCGTCGTGCCGGTGGTCCTGCTCGGTTGCTTTGAATATGCCCGCCGGTCGCCCGCCGACGCTCCGCGGGTCTTGCTGGCCCTGGGCATCGCCAACCTGCTCATTCCCGCCGCGCACCTGGTCTACAATAAAATCGACCCGATCAATCCGCTGCCGGTCGAACTCCTGCGCTTTCTGCGTCCCGCATGAGCCTGAAACAAACCGCCCGGCAACTCGGTCTCGGCCAGCTGGCCCTGGCCGTGTGGCACCGGCCGCTGGGCCGCCTCCGGGATTCGTGGCGGAACGGCGGGCCGATCGTCGAACGCGAGACTGAGCGTCAGCGTCTGGAGATGGCCGCCGCCGCCCTCGGCCTGCCGCCGCTGCCGGCGTGGCCGGGCGCGCCGCGCTTGACCCTCCATCTGCTCACCGGCCGGCGCTTCTGGTATCAAACCGCCTTCTGCCTGCACTCCTTTGCCCGGCACTCCGACGCGGAGGTTGGCGCCGAGATTTACGACGATGGCACCTTCGATGATGATCTCCGCACCCGGCTCGCCCGCCTCGGTCCGGGGATGAAGTTCCATTCCGCCGCCAGCATCCGCGCCCGGCTCGGCGATTTGCTGCCCGAATCAAGATTCCCGGTTCTCCGCGAGCGCTGGCGCAACTATCCGAATCTCCGCAAACTCACCGACCCGCACCTGGGCTCGACCGGCTGGAAGCTCGTCCTCGATTCCGATCTGCTTTTCTTCCGGCGACCGGCCTTCCTGCTCGACTGGTGCGCCGCGCCCGACCGGCCGCTGCACGCGGTCGACTGCGAGGAAAGCTACGGCTACTCGCGGGCCCTGATGGAAAGGCTCGCCGGCGCCCCGATCCCGCCCCGCGTGAACGTCGGCCTGTGCGGCCTGCGCAGCGAGACGCTCAACTGGCCCGAACTGGAAGCCTGGTGCGCCGAGCTCATCGCCCGCGAAAAAACCAGCTACTATCTCGAGCAGGCGCTCGTCGCGATGCTCGCCGCCCGCGCCCAGCGCTGCGCCGTGGCACCGGCGGCGGATTACGTGACCAAACCGGACCGCGCCGAAGTCCTGGCGCCACGCGCCGTGATGCACCATTATGTGGCCGAATCCAAACGCTGGTATTTCCGCCATGGCTGGCGGCTGGCTCAACCGGTCGGTCCCGCTTCCTGATGGCCACCCCGCTCGTCTCCATCATCGTCCCTTGCCACAATGCCAGGCCCTGGTTGGCGGAGACGCTCGCATCGGCCCTGGCGCTAACCTGGCCGGAAAAGGAAATCATTGTCGTCGATGATGGCTCGACCGACGGAAGCCTGGCCCTCGCCCGATCCTGGGAACCACGCGGGGTGCGGGTCGTCGGCCAGCCGAACCAGGGGGCCAGCGCCGCGCGGAATCACGGACTGCGACTGGCCCGGGGTGAGTTCGTCCAGTTTCTCGACGCGGACGATCTGCTCTCCCCCGACAAAATCGCCCGCCAGGTTGAATTGCTGGCCGTCCGGCCGGCGGGCAACGTGGCTTCGTGCGCCTGGGGACGTTTTCGCAGCGATCCCGCAACCGCGCAATTCACGGACGACGCCGTTTTCCGGGATTTCGCTCCGCTCGACTTCCTGGTGCTGGCGGGCGATACGGGAGTGATGATGCACCCTTCCGCCTGGCTCGTGCCGCGCGCCGTGGTCGACGCCGCCGGGCCATGGGATGAAACGCTTTCCCTCAATGACGACGGCGAGTATTTCTGCCGCGTGCTGCTGGCCGGCACCGGCATCGCCTTCGCCGCCGGCGCCCGGAGCTACTATCGCTCCGGACTGCCGGGCAGCCTCAGCCAGCAACGGGCCGAACGCAGTCGGCGTTCGCAGTTCCGCTCGATCGAACTCATCGCCCAACATCTGCTCGCCGCCGAGGGCTCGCCGCGCACGCGCCGCGCCAGTGCCGGCCATTTCCAGCGCTTCCTTCATGATTTCTTCCCGTTCCCCGCCGATTTGATGCGCCGGGCGGAGGAGCGCGTCGTCGCGTTGGGCGGCGCGACGGACACCCAGCCCCCCATGGGTCCCAAGACGGCGGCCCTCGCCCGCCTGATCGGCTGGCGCAATGTCTGGCGGCTCAAGCATCTCCTCGCCCGCTGAGCCGCCTTGCTCAGACGGCCCGCCATGCCAAAGAAAATCCTCATCCTCACCTCGGCCCACCTCTGCCGGAATCCACGCGTGGTGAAGGAGGCCACGACCCTCGGCGCCGCGGGCTACGATGTCACGGTGATGAGCGTTTCCGTGCAGCCGCGTTTCGCGCAGATCGATCGCGAGCTGATGGGCGGACTGCCCTTCAAGCGCCTGGTGCTCGATTACGCCGCGGGGACGGCGTCCGCCCGCCTCGCGGATTTCATCCAGCGCGGCGCCACCTGGGCGGCCCGGCGCCTGTGCAGCGAGCTGGAAATCGAGACCGCCCAAACTCTCGGGCCCGCCTCCTCCCTGCTGCGCTTCGCCCGCAGTCATCCCGCCGACCTCACCATCGTCCACACGGAAATCCCCATCTGGGCCGCCCAGCACCTCATCCACAATGGCCGCCGCGTGGCCGTGGATGTGGAGGACTGGTATTCGGAGGATCTGCTTTACACTGACCGGCAGAGCCGGCCGCTCCGGCTCCTGCGCCACGCGGAGGAGTTCGCGCTGCGCCACGCGGCCTACACCTCCGCCACCTCCCAAAGCATGGCTGACGCCCTGGGCAAGGCGTTCCAGTGCGCGCCGCCGGTGGTGATCCGCAACACGTTTCCGCTGCAGGCCCGCGCGCGGACGGACGACCCCGCCCCGCACGGAATTCCCAGTTTCATCTGGTTTTCCCAGACCATCGGCCCCGGCCGCGGCTTGGAGTTGTTTTTCGCCGCGTGGGCCCTCACCCGGCACCCCAGCCAGGTCTACCTGCTCGGCGACGAACGCCCCGGCTACCGTGAAAAACTGCTCAACCGGCTGCCGCCCGAGCGTCGCGGAAACCTCCATTTCATTCCCTTGGTCACCCCGGCGCAGCTGCCGGGGAAGCTGACGGAATTCGACATCGGCCTCGCGCTCGAACCCAATTGGCCCCTGAACCGCAATATCACCATTTCAAATAAAATTTTCCAATATATGAATGCCGGACTGGCCGTGGTCTCGTCCAGCACGGCCGGGCAGGTCGAGGTGATGCGGGCCGCCCCGGAATGCGGCCTGCTCGTCACCGCGCATGAGACCGGCGAGTATGCGCAGAGGCTCGATACCTTGCTCGGC
>JAYVZM010000166.1:0-5281 GCA_043783345.1 Verrucomicrobiota bacterium | reverse complement strand
TGCTGCCGTTGATGAATTCGACGTTGATCGAAATAAAACCATTGGTGGCCGACTGGTTGGGCGACTCGGACGAGAAAACGGGATAAAGATCGCCCGACACATAGACGCCGTTGGGATAAGTTCCGGTCGATTGAGACGGCGGCACCTTTTTCCCCTTGGTTCGCGGTGAAATCAACCGGGAGCCAGCCCGGCTGGGGTTGCCGTTCAGATTGATGGCGCTCAGCTCGGCGGCCAGGCCGCTCATCGGATGCCCGTTGTTCAGCGTCGGGTTGAGATTGCTGGGGTCGGGATTGTTCGGAGCCGGACCCTCGTCCCAATCGGCGGTTTCGTAGTAGCGAAGCGGGGCCTCGGCGTTGACGGTGGCCTGGTTGGTGGTGACACGGTAATAGACCCGGATCTGCCTGATGTCGGTGGTTCGATACTTGGAAGTCTTGGTGATCAGAACGAGACAGTCGCCGTGGGCGACCCACTTGTCGTAGTCGGGATCGGTGTAGTCCTCGGTTTGGGCGGGCATGAGCGGATCGGCGGCCAGGTCCACGGCGGTGTCCAATTTCGTATAATAGGCGAAGAGATAAAAATAGGAGGCGTTGAGCGTCTCCTTGGAAATCTGCGCCATGAAACTGCGCAGCGATGCATTAGTCGCCAGCCGCTGGTTGTCCTTATACATCGTCCGGAGCGTGAAGAGATAGGTGCTCATCGTCATGCCGAGGACCGAGACGACGACCGCCATGCTGATCATCACCTCGACCATCGTGAAGCCGCGAGCCGCGTTGCGGAAATGGGTGTGGATTCTTTTCATTGGTCGTAGCGGGTGCGGAGAAAGACTTCCCGGTCGCGGATGGTGCGCGTTCTGCTGCCATCCTGATACTGGTAGGTGTAAACCACGGTGACTTTCTTGACCTCGGAGGCATCCGGCACCGGGGCGGTTGCTTCGGCGGACCAGGTGCCGCCGGCTGCGATCTCATCGACCCATACCCAGATGTTCAGGTTGATCTCTTGGGACGTGGTGCCGGTCACGGTGGAAAGGGGAATGCTTCCGATCAGGTTGTCGATAGCGCCGACATCCGTGGCCGTCGCACCCGGGGCGGGCGTGGTGGTCGGGCCTTGCGGGGTGGTCGGAGCCGCAGCGGTCGAAGCGTCGGTTTTCTTCACGCTCAGCCACTGGATGTTGTTTTGGTCGATCCGGACGCGGACGTAAGGCCGCGCCTTGGTGCCGGTGGGCTCGGCGGGATCCAACTCGTTGTTCGGCAGATTGGCGTAGTCGATCTGCTTGATCTGCTCGATGATGCCGTAAATCATACTCGTCGCGGCGGCATGCAGGACACTGCCCTCGGTCACGCGGCGGGATTGGACAAAGGTTCCGAGGAACCCGAGCATGAACATCGCCAGGATCCCGAGAGAGAACATCGCTTCCACCAGCGTGACCCCGCGAAGTTGGCCCTTCAGACCCACAACGCCCGTGCGCCGAGAGGGAAATCCAGAGTTTGATGCGGCGCTTGAGGCGCAATCCGGGCGAGGAATTTCGCAGCCGGATGAATCGGCAGGGAAGAGGGTGAAGGCCATTGCGACCCCAGTATGTCTGAAATTCATCCCAAGCGTAACAGCCCTAAGACCGGAGCTTAGGCCTCTGGCAACCCCAGAGGCTTAAGCCTCTGGCGCTGCGAAAAAACTATGAGGGGAGATCGGTTTTGCCTGCTTCCACGTAAAGGGCGACCGCCTGGGTGCGTCGCTCGATATTCAACTTGGAGAAGACCGCGGACAGATAGTTTTTCACCGTTTTCTCGGTCAGGCCCATCAGTTCGCCGATCTGCTTGTTCGTCTTCCCGTCTGCGAGCAAGGCCACCACCCGCCCTTCCTGGAAGGACAGTTGGCTCAATTTTTCCGCGGCCGACAATCCCGGCCGCCGTTTGATCAGGTTCAAGACCTGGCCGGCCATCGTGGGGTCGAGCACGGACTGTCCCGCCGCCACCGTCCGGAGGGACGCCGCCAGCGTGGCACCGTCGTTGTCCTTGAGCAGATAACCCTGGGCGCCGGCCAGCATGGCTTCCTGCACGTTGCGCTCATTGCTGTTTGAGGTGAGGATCAGCACCCGCGTCTGTGGCCGCACCTTGAGCAACTCGCGGCATGCGTGCATGCCCGACCTGTCCGGCAGGTGCAGATCGAGCAAGACGACGTCGGGTTTGTGCTGGGCCACCGCGGCCACCCCGTCCGCCGCAGTGCCGGCTTCGGCGACAATCGCAATGTCGCTGTAGTCCTCCAGCGCACGGCGCAGCCCCAGCCGGATGATCGGGCTGTCGTCGATGATCAGCACCCGGATGGGCTGGACTGGAGGAGCCGCGCTCATGCGGGCGAAGCAACGGGCAGGGTCAGCAAAATGCGAGTTCCTTTTCCGGGGGAAGTCTCGACGCGGAGGCTGCCGCCCAGCGCCGTGGCGCGCGCCTGCATGTTGGCCAGGCCGTGGCCGGTGGCGGACTGCGGCAAGCCGGGCACAAAGCCCTTGCCGTCATCCTGCACCGCGAGGGCGATCGCCTGGTCGCTCCGGCCGGCGAGCAGGGTGATGTGATGCGCCCGCCCGTGCCGCAGGCTGTTGCTCATGGCCTCGCGCAGGATGTTCATGATGTCGGCCGTCTGCTCGGGCGGGATGAGCGCCACGGCCTCCTCGTCCAGCCGGTGCTCGAACCGGACGCTCTCGCCAGCTTTGAAGGAGCTGATCATCGCCGCCACGGCCCCGCTGAACGACTGGCCCTGGACCCGCGCCGGCTCCAGGTCCTGCAGGTAGGCGCGCACCTCCTGGTTGAGCCGGCGCAGCTCGTTCATGCACTGATCGACGCGCTGCCGGAGTTCCGGCACGAGGGTGTTTTTCTTCTGCACGCTCTCCAAGGTCAGGCAGACGGCATACAGGGTTTGGCAGATATTGTCGTGCAGCTCGCGGCCGAGACGGACGCGTTCGCCGACGGAGAGATCGATCAGCGTGCGGTTGACCTGCAGGTTCTCCTCGGCGCGCACCCGGGCCCCGTGTTCCTCGGCCAGTGCCACGGTCCGTTCGTTGGAAATCTTGGCGAAATGCTCCAGACCCGTGGCCTGGGCCCGCGCCGCCGCCCACGGAATGCGGGTGCCGCTGTCCAGCGAGTAGGAGCGGCGCGAATCGAGCAGAACAATCAACAACGGCACCAGCGCGAGCAGGAGCGCGAGCAGCACGATGACCGCCAGGATCCGCTGCTGCAGGATCTGCACGCGCAACAGGGCCGGAGCGGCAAGGCTCACCCGGACCTGCCAGCCCTCAACCCCGGGCACCGCCTGGGTGAAGGCGAGCGCGGAGGATGGATTCGCGGCCCGCGGCGGAGAGGCGGTCCGGAGCAGCTCCACCTTGCCGCCCACCATCGCACCGAGCTCGTGTTGAAACGACTCATCCCATTGCCCGGGCTGACGGCCGCTGGCGGCCAGGACCCGGTTGAGACGTTCCCGCATTTCCTCGACCGCGACGGTCTGGAGCTGCCGCGTCTCCCGGAGCAGCCACCACTGCAAGCTCACCGCTGCGCCGAGGAAAAGCAGCAGGAGCAAAATGGCGAAACCCAGCGATCGGGTGGTTAGATTCATGGCGGGGCCTGGAACCTGATACGTTATACACTTCGCCCTTGTCGCGTCAAAGTCTTCGACATTTATCCCGGGAAGGCTAGTTTTACGACTTTTATGGGCTCATTCTATATCACGACCGCCATCGACTACGTCAACGGGGCGCCTCATCTGGGGCACGCCTACGAAAAGGTGCTGACGGACGTCATCGCGCGCTTCCGGCGGCAGAGAGGGGACCGCGTGCACTTCCTCACCGGCGTCGACGAGCACGGCCAGAAGGTCCAGGCCAGCGCGAAGAAGCGCGGCATACCTCCCCAGCAGTTCGTCGACGAGGTCAGCGCCGAATTCCGGGCCCTGCTGCCCAAGCTCAATATTTCCAACGACGACTTCATCCGCACCACCGAGGTTCGCCACAAAAAGGTTGTCCGGGCCGTGCTCCAGCAGCTCTTCGAGGGGGGCGAGATCTATCAGGCCGAATACCGGGGTTTCTATTCCACGCGCCAGGAGCAGTTCCTCCAGGAAAAGGACCGGCTGCCCGACGGCTCCTGGCCCGAGATCTTCGGCGAGGTCACCGAGATCACCGAATCGAACTACTTTTTCAAGCTGCGCCAGTATCAGCCGTGGCTGGTCGATTTCCTGGCGAAAAACGAGAACTTCATCTTTCCGCGCTACCGGCAGAAGCAGGTCCTCGAATTCCTCAAGGACCCGCTCAACGACCTCTGCATCTCGCGTCCCCGGGAACGGCTCGAGTGGGGCATCCCGCTGCCGTTCGACGAGAACTACGTCACCTACGTCTGGTTCGACGCGCTGCTCAATTACTACTCCGCCGTCGCGGACCAGCCCGGCGTCTGGCCGGCTCGCTGGCATGTGATTGGCAAGGACATCCTCGTCCCTCCGCACGCCGTCTACTGGCCCATCATGCTGCACGCCGCCGGGCTGCCGCTCCCCGGCGGCATCATCGCCCACGGTTGGTGGATGACGGGCGGCGCCAAAATGTCCAAGAGCACGGGCAACGCGCTCAATCCGCTCGACCTCGTCACGGAGTTCGGCGCCGACGCGTTCCGCTACTTTCTCATCCGCGAGATGAATGTCGGCCAGGACAGCGACTTCACCCGCGAGCAGTTCCTCGTCCGCTACAACAGCGAACTGGCAAACAACCTCGGCAACCTCGTCAACCGCACCCTCAACATGACGACACGCTTCGCCGGCGGGGTGCTGCCGGCGGCCGGAGCGCCGGAAGAGCTGGAGCGCAGTCTGCAGGCGCTGTGGACGAAGACCCGCGACGAATTCCTCCCGCTCTGCGAAGGCTTCCAGTTTCACACGGCGCTCGAACGGGCGGTGGTTTTCCTGACCGAGACCAACGCCTACATCGAGAAACGCGCGCCCTGGAAACTCGGCAAATCCGCCGGGCCGCAGGATCAGGCGCTGCTCCGCACCTCCCTCGCCACCATGGCCGAGGCGCTCCGTCTCGCCGTGGCGCTCATCCAGCACGTCACGCCTGCCACCACGGAAAAAATTAACGCCGTGCTCGGCTATATCCCGGGCCCGGTCTGGGGCGACGAGCTGAATTGGGGCGCCAGGCTGGACGGCGCGAAGGTCGCCCCGGCCCTGGTGCTCTTCCCGCGTCCGGCGCCTCCGGCAAAAACGTCTCCGCAATTGTAGGAGCCTGCTTGCAGGCGATAACCTCCACGAATCGCCTGCAAGCAGG
>JAYVZM010000165.1:0-5283 GCA_043783345.1 Verrucomicrobiota bacterium | reverse complement strand
GGGGGGATTTCATTCAGGGGTGACTGCCAAACTGTGCGTCTGGAACCGCCCCGGGCAAGACCTTCCTTTGCCTTCGCCACGGGACCGGTAGGGCCGCTTGCCCTCAAGCGCCCGGGCCGTTGAGGGCAACGGCCCTACCGCCTACCTCAAGCCCTTCGCCAGCCCCGGAGGTCGCGGGCGAGCGAGCCGAAACCCTGGGGAAAATCGTTCTCCAAACGGCGCACATCGCCCCGGTGGCGCGCCACCTCCTGCACGGCCCGCTTGATCTCGTGCGGCAGCGTCGGCCGCTCCGTCCCGTAAACGCGCCACTTGAGTTCGCGGCGCGTGTAAGGCGGCCGGCCGCTCGCCTGCCCGCTTACCCAGGCGGCCTCGGTGATCGAGGTGTCCCGACCACAGAGATACCAGGCCTCGATGGCCGGCACCGCCAGTCCGACCGCGCGCAGCACCCGGTCCCGGCCGTGCGCGGGGGGCAGATTCTTGAGCGTTCGCCGGAATGCCAGGCGCAGCCGGCAAATCCGGCAGAACGGATGATAATAGCCCGGCGCCTCATGCTCCGCCGTATGCACCACGGAATCGTCCGAATCCACCACGACCACCAGCCCGTCGGCCTCGGTGTTGAAATGCAGGTGCCGGACGATCGGCGGCAGCACCTGTTCCACCGACGGCCAGCCGCGCGCGCGCAGCCCCGGCTGCACCGTGACGAAAGGTTCGCCCAGCACGAATTCCACCAGCACGCGCAGCGCCGCCTCGTCCGCCGGCGATTCGCTGAGCAGCGCGAGCTTCATCGGAGGGTCACCCCGAAACACACGAAATGGACCGGTCTGCTTGCTGTCATTCTCATGGCTTTGGTGCGTGTCGGGTATTTCGTGATGACTGTTCACTCCCCCGGCACGCTGCCCAGGATGCCGCTATACCAGAGGTCGCCGAGGTGCGCCTCCTTCATCAATTCCAGCAGGTCGGTGCGCTCGGACAGGCGCGAAAAGCTCGCGGCATTCCCCTGCTTGTGCGCCAGCACCACCTCCTCCGGATGCTCCTTGAACAGATCCAGCAGGTAGGGCGAATGCGTCGTGGCGATCACCTGCACCGGCGCGCGGGTTTCGCCGGCGTCCTGCGGATAGCTCAACCGGTAGAGCGCGTCGCGCAGCTCGCGCAACAGCCGGGGATGCACCCCGCGATCCGCCTCCTCGAGGCAAACCAGCCCCGGCGGCTGCGGAGCGTGGGTAAGAGCGAGGGTCGCCAGCAGATAGAGCGTGCCCTGCGAAAGATTTTCCGCCGTCAGCAGCTCCTTGCCGGCCGCCAGCCGCGCCAGCAGCTCGATCCGGCCCTCGCCGGATTGCCGAAAATCCAGGCCGGCGAACTCGGGCATGATCCGGCGGAACTCCGCCTCCAAGCGGGTGAATGCCTCGGGTTCCCTGACCTTCCGCGCGGCGAGCACGGCCGCCAGGTTGCCGGCGTTGGAGTCCAGCTCCGCGCCATCGGACTGGTTCGCCGGCACGCCCATGGCGGATTGGTCGAACAGATAGGCGCGGATGCCCTGCAACTGCATCCTCAGCTCCGCCCACTGTCCCTCCCCCGCGATGCCCGGAGGGTGATCCACCACCAGGAGATTGCACGCGAGCTCGTCGGAGTTGCAGCCCAGCATGACCCGCACATTTTGGAACGGGGGATCGAAATGGAAATCAATCTGCGGCCCCGCCGGGGGCTGGTTCGCCATTTCGTGCGCGTGCACCACCGGCAGGCCGGAGAGCGTGCGCAGCCGCAGCAGCGCCTGGATGAGGCTCGTCTTGCCGCTGCCGCTGGGCCCGACCAGCAGGTTGAACGGCGCCAGCTTCACCGCCGCCGAGCGCAGCGCTTTGAAATTCTTGAAGTGAACCGCGGCGATCATGCCAAAACCCTACGGGCCCAAATCGCGAAGCTCCAGATCGGAGTTTTTTCCACAAAAGACTCGAAAATCACAAAAACAGAGAACCTGAGTTTCTGCGCCTTGGTGGGCAAAATCGGACAAGCGAGGCCGCTGAGGGCGGGGGCCCGGCACTTGACCCGACCGTATTCCCGCGCACACTGCCGGCATGTCCACGGTCGAACAAATCGAAGCCGCCATTCGCTCCCTGCCCGCCCGCGAACGGGACCGGCTGGTGAAAGACCTGCCCAAGTTGTTTCCCGAATTGGACGGCGACGCCGCTTGGGACCGGATTATTCATGACGCCCGCCCCCGCCCGGCGTTTTCCCGGCTGCTGGATGCAGCGGCCGAAGACCCGGCGAAGTATCCCGAGACGACGGACGACGAATTCAAGCGCCGGTCGTGACCTCGCGCGGAACCGAGCGTTTCTGGATGCTTTACGCCGGACTGCCGGCCGAGATCAAAATGGCCGCCCGCAAGGCATTCGGTCGCTTTCGTGAGAGTCAAACGCATCCGAGTCTCCACTTGGAACGGTTGCGCAACGATCCACGGGCTTGGTCCGTCCGGGTGACTCTCAACTACCGCGCGGTCGCCTTGCGCCGTGGTGGCGATTGGGTTTGGATCTGGATCGGCAACCACCGGGATTTTGATCGGGAATTCCCCGCCTGAACTGCCTGCCAGCTAAGCGCCCATGACTCGGTCCGACGAGCAGGTTGAACGGCGCCAACTTCACCGCCGCCGAGCGCAGCGCCTTGAAATTCCGGAAGTGAACCGCGGCGATCATTGAGGGAATGTGGAAGAGATATCGTCCCGCTGCAAGGACGCCGGCAAACCCAATATGCCTCCTTTGCCGCACCCTTGACGCCGTTCCCGCCACTCCCCTTTTCCAAAGTTACGGACCGGAAGAAATCGGAACTCCATAGACTTTGGAGAATACAAAATAAGCGACATTCCAAACGGCGGAAGCCAGAATGAACAGCCAACCCTTGAATGCCAGACTCTGCACATACTTTGGCGGTGAAAGTGGCCGCTCATAAACAAGCGGAGCGACAAAATACAGTGCCCATAAAAGCCAAATTGGGACACTGATGACCCACCACGAAATGCCGATAAGGGTAAATCGAAAAGTCTGAATCAACCAAAAGACGAATTGCTGGAGTGCAACCAACAGTATCGGAATGCCGGGTATATTTTTCATGTCACACAGGAGTAAAACTCACTCCGACTGCACGATGACGAGGTCGTCGAGGTGCAGGCCGCAGTAGACGCGGTCGCCCTCGTGGAAGGCTTCGTTCATCGCGCTCTCGTTGGCCACGAGCGCGTGGAGCCGGGTGCCCGAGTCGGTGACCAGCCAGAGCTGGTCCGTCGCGCCCTGGAAGATCTCCTCCTGGATGCGGGCCTGGAAGGTGTTCTCGGCCGCCACCGGGTGCTTCGAGATGTGGATCTTCTCGGGGCGGATGGAGACCAGCGCCTTGCCCGCGCCGGCGGGCAGCTCCGACGAGGCGACGGTCAGTTCCTGGCCGTCGCCCAGCCGCACGCGCGCCGTGGTGCCGTTGCGGCCCACCACCGTGACGCTGAGCAGGTTGGCCTGGCCGATGAAGTCCGCCGCGAAGGGCGTGCGGGGCCGGTGGTAGATTTCATTGGTGTCGCCCAGCTGCTCGACCCGGCCGCGGTTGATGATGGCGATGCGGTCGCTCATGGTCAGCGCCTCCTCCTGGTCGTGTGTCACGAATACAAACGTGAGCCCCAGCCGCCGCTGGAGATGCTTCAGCTCGAGCTGCATCGCATGGCGCAGCTTGGCGTCGAGGGCCGAAAGCGGTTCGTCGAGCAGCAGCACCTTGGGCCGGCAGACAATCGCCCGGGCGAGCGCCACGCGCTGGCGCTGGCCGCCGGAGAGCTGGTGCGGCCGCCGGTCGGCCAGCTCCTCGAGCGACACCATGCCGAGCGCCTCGCGGATGCGGCCGGCCGCTTCGGCGGGCGTGACGCGCTGCATGCGCAGGCCGAAGCCGACATTGTCGCGCACGCTCAGGTGCGGGAAGAGCGCGTAGCTCTGGAACACCTGGTTGACGCTGCGCCGGTAGGGCGGCAACCGGGTGACGTCCTGCCCGTCCAAAAAAATGGCGCCCTCGTCCGGCGTCTCGAACCCGGCGAGCAGCCGCAGCAGCGTGGTCTTGCCGCAGCCGGACGGCCCGAGCAGCGTGATGAACTCGCCCGCGCGGACCGCAAGGCTCACGTTGTCCACCGCCGTGAAGGCGCCGAAGCGCTTGGTGACGCCGCGGATTTCGATCATGGATTGGGCGGTATCGTTCATTCGCTTCGGCTGCAGTGGGGCAACACAGGCCATTTCTTTGTAGGAGCCTGCTTGCAGGCGATGAAAAATCCGGTCCGCTGGCGGGCATCCAGAATCGCCTGCAAGCAGGCTCCTACAAAAGAACAGATTCGATCCGGCATGATGGTTGTCACTCCGCCAGCCGCGCGCCGCGGCGTTGCAGGATCGCGTAGGTGACGGCGAACATGAGCATGAAGACGACGCCCAGCGCCGCCCCGAAGGGCCAGTCGCGCGCCTGCAGGAACTGGTTCTGGATCACATTGCCGATCATGGGCACCTTCGCCCCGCCCATCAAGTCGGTGATCGCAAACATGCCGATCGCGGGGACAAAGACCAGCAGCGTGCCGGCCGCGATGCCCGGCATCGTCAGCGGCACGATCACCGCCGAGAAGGCGCGCAGGGGCCCGGCGCCAAGATCGTAGGCCGCCTCGATGAGGGAATTGTCGAGTTTCTCCGCACTGCCGTAGATCGGCAGGATCATGAACGGCAGGTAGGCGTAGACGAGGCCGATGACGACAGCCGTCGGCGTGTAGAGCAGGTTGAACGGGCCGACGCCGAGGTGCAACGCCGAGATGAAACCGTTGAGCATGCCCTCCTGCTTGAGGATGGTGATCCAAGCATAGGTCCGGATCAGGAAACTCATCCAGAACGGAACCATGACCAGCAGCAGCAGCCGGTTTCGCTTTTCCTCCGACACCCGCGCGATGTAATAGGCGACCGGGTAGCCCACGACCACGCAAATGAGCGTCGTCAGGCCGGCGTAACCGATCGAGCGGACGAAAATCATGAGGTAGACCGGGTCGAGCACGCGCCGGTAGTTTTCCAGGGTGAAAGAGAAAATCACCCCGCCGATCTCGTCGCGCTCGCAAAAACTGTAGACGAACAGGATGGCGGTCGGCACGACCACGAACAGCAGCAGCCAGGCGACCATCGGGGCGAGCAAGGCCCACGCCCGCCAGCCCGGCCGGCGACGGTCGCCGGGGGACAAGGCGGAGGGAAGGGTTGGGGCGGGCATGAGGGTCAATGTAGGGCCGCCGCTTGCCGGCGGGCCGCG
>JAYVZM010000164.1:0-5288 GCA_043783345.1 Verrucomicrobiota bacterium | reverse complement strand
GGCGCCGCAAGCCTGCGCCCCTACAGGACCGCTTGCGCTCAGAAGCGGTATTTCAAATAGCCTTCGACGCGAAAAGGCTGTTCCTGGAACACAAGGATGCTGCCAGAGAAGGCGTCGCCGTTGTGATACCAGTTGCGCCGGTTGGTGACGTTGAGAAGGTCGACGTTCACCATCCAGCGCTTGGTCTCGTAAAAGACCGAGCCGTTGAGGACGTATTGCGCGGGAATGTGCCACTGGTCGTCGAGGTTGCCGGCCTGCCGGCCGGCCCATTGTGCGCCGCCGCCCACGCCGAAGCCGTTCGCGAAGCGGTAGCGCACGCTGCCGTTGACCATCGCGTCGGGGAAGCCGAGCAGCGGCCAGTCGCCGTTGGGCACCTGGTTGCCGTAGGGATTGAACGTGCCGGTGGACGTGCCCCGGCCGCCCGGGCCCTGGCCGACGAGGTAGGCGGCGTAGATGTCGCGGCCGCCCATCTGGAACGGCCGCGAGTCGCGGTAGTGGCCCTGCTGAAACGTCGCGTTGAGCGTCGCATTCAGGCGCGGGCTGGGCTGGTAGACCGCCTCGAGTTCGAGGCCGCGGACGACGATGTTGCTTTTCTTGCCGCCGAGCGAGACGCGCGAGCGTTGCTGGTCGAAGAGCGCGGCGCCAGCGAAGAGCTGGTTGTCGATCAGGCTGAACTTCGCGCCAAGCTCGGCGAGTTCGCTGAGGTTGCGGAAGTCGTCGCGGTTGATCTGACCGTCGGACGTGTTGAGGATGATGCCGCCGCCGGTCACATTGCCGTTGGCCGCGCGGATGCGCTGGTAGGTGGCGTAGAGCGAGGTCTTCGCGGTGGGTTTCCAGAGCAGGTTCACGTTGTTCGAGAACGAGGCGACGGTCTCGGCGTCGTGATACGGACCGGTGACCGCCTCGTAGGGATCGCGCGCCCGGGCAAAGAACCAGTCCTCGCGCAGCCCGACGAGCAGGCTGAGCTTGTCGGTAAGCGCGACGTCATGCTGCCAGAAGAGCGCGGGATTCCACAGCGTGGACTTCACGGTCTCGGGCGAATCGTAGGAGTTGGGGAAGAAGAGGTGCCCGTCGGGCCCGGGGAAGCCCGGGAAGTAGGAGTTGGGGTATTGCGCGGCCTGGTCGAAGATGCGCCGCGGGTCGGTGACGTCGAAGTTGTAGAGGTATTCGTTGAAGTAGGCGGTGTAGGACTCGCGACCCTCGTAGCGGACGGTCGCGCCGCCGATGGCGTGCTGGGGCCGGCCGAGGAAGTCGAACTTCACCTGCGCCTCGGTGCGGTTCTCGGCCGTGGTCTGCTTCACGTATTCGAAGTATTCCGAGGCGTTGACCCGGCGGCGGTCGATGTGCTCGAGCAACGTGCGGTTGACGAGGGTGAGGGTGGGCGACACCTCGAGGGTGGAGATGAGCTGCGCGTGCCCGGCGTTGGCGTTGGAAAGATCGCCCAGGGAAAAGAGCGCGGCATCGCGCGGGATGATGACCGACCCCGTGACGTGGATCGGGCCGGGACCGGAGGGCAGGTCGGGCGACACGCCGGTGTAATAGATGCCATGGTCGATCAGGTCCTGATTGGGCCGGTTGACGCCGAGGATCTCGGGCCAGTTCTGCCATTCCCACTGGGCGTTGAACTCGAAGGTGCGGCCCGGGGCCGGCTTCCAAGTGAGCGCGGCGAAGATGTCCTCGCGGTCGTCCTTCACGCCGTTCTTTCTGTAGAAGGTGTCGCCGCCCTTGCCCTCGTAGCTGACGCGCCAGGCCAGTTTGTCGGAGACCGGCGCGGTCGTGTCGATCTGCACCGAGGCGTTGAAATAGGAGCCGCCGGACGGCACGAGGGTGCCGAGGCGCGTGGTGACGACGGTTTCGGCGCCGGAGAACCGCGGCTGCTTGGTGACGTAGTTGACGTAGCCGCCGCTGAAGAAGCCCGCGCCGAACACGGCGGAACCGGGGCCGCGCACGATGTCGACCGCCTCGACGCCGTTCCAGCTTGGGAGGAAGCCGTAGAGGTTGTAGCTGCGGCGCTGGCCGTTTAGGTAGGTCTCGGCGGTGTCGCCGCGCAGGTTGGGCGTGGTGGCCAGGCCGTAGCTGGCGGGAGCGTAACCGCCGGGGCTGTAGACGATGAACTCCTTGACGCCGTGGATGCCGCGCTCGTTGAGCATGGCTTGCGTGATGGAGCTGACCGCGCGCGGCGTGTCGAGGATGTTGCGGGCATCGCCGAACACTGTGGAGATGTCGCGCGTGAGCGGGTTGACCGATTGCTCGAGCGGCACGCCGGTGACGACATAGCGTTCGAGCTGGAGCGGCGCGACATCATCGGCGCGCACGGCAGTGGTGGCGGCGAGCGCCAAGATGGTGAAAAGCCCTTCGATCAGGTTAAGAAGAGGGATTCGGGTCCGGATTTGCATGAGAGTTGGCGCCCAACCTCAAACGGACCCTCCGGGGAAAACAGTGGGCGCACCTTGCGCCGTTTGCTTGTTTCCTTCGCCGGTATGATCCGTTTCAGGTTCAGAGGGTCGAGCAGCCGAGCGAGCCGCAATCTCAGTCCTCCGCGGAGGACACCCCTACGAGCAAGGCCAGCGATACGCCCGCACCAGCCGCAGGCAAGAAAAACTTCCGTTATGACCGGCTTCGCCGGCCGGCGGACCAAGTTGCGCATGGACAATTCGTCCCGGGCGTGACGACATCCGCGTTTTTCCATGGCCCCTCGCCCGATCCACGCCCTGCTGGCCTGCCTCCTCTCCGCCACGGTGCTTACCGCCCAACAGGTGGCACCCGGGACGGAGCCCGCCACGGTGCTCGAGAAATTCATCGTGACCGAGAGCGCGCAGCACCTGGCGGGCGAAGTGCTGCCGACCTCCCGGCGCGTGGACTCAGTGTTCGGCCCCGGCCAGTCCATCCTCGACCTGCCGCGCGCCGTCACGGCGCTCACCCCGGCGCTGATGCAGCGCTTCGGGCTGGAAAACCTGGGTGACCTCGGCCGGATCGGGGCGGGCACGCAGGCGGCGAATTATTTTGGTTTGCCTGGCACGCCCTACTTGCGCGGCGCCAAGGCCGGCACGTTCTTCAACGGCATGGCGCGCGCCTACCAGCGCAACGAAATGCCGGTCTCCTTCGGCTCACTCGACGCACTTGATCTCGTGAAGGGTCCCGCACCCGCCCACTTCGGTCCGGCGCTGGAGGGTGGCTATGCCAATTTCATCCCCAAATCGCCCTATTTCGACCAAACGCGGGGCTCGCTGGCCCTGACCGTCGGCTCCGAGGCGCATTACCGCGCGCAGCTCGACCAAGGCGGCCCGGTGCTGCTCGGTCGGTGGCCCGCCGCCTACCGGGTCTCGCTCACGGCGCAGGACGCCGGCACCTATTGGAATAACGTCGGCAACGACTACCTCTCGCTTTACGCCGCGCTCAAGGTCCGCCCGCGCGAGGGCGTCAGCCTTTTCACGGGCGCGGAGTATTATGGTTTCCACAGCAACGAGAATCCCGGCTGGAACCGCGCCACGCAGGACCTGATCGACCACGGCGAATACCTCATCGGCGAGCCGCAGAACATCACCAGCCCAGGCTGGGGCGGCGCGGCCGATCGCAGCCTGACCGTGTTTCCCGGCGCCTTCACCGGCCAGCCGGCGAATTTCCGCGCGCTCATCCTGCCTGCCGCCACCGCCGAGGCCCGGCTCGCCCCCGCCCTGCTCGCACTGATGGAGGACCGCCGCGGCAGCGACGGCGGCTACCGTTACACGAGCGCCTACTTCGCCGCCGGCGGCCAGGCGCTCACCGCGAAGCTCAACGGCGACACCGTGCTCTCCGATCCCGCCGACTACGCCGACGCACGCGACTTCCTCTGGTTCCTCGACCTCGTGTCGACCCGCAGCTCCGACCGCACCGTGGCCTGGAAATCGTTGCTCGAGCTGGTCGAGACCGGCAAGCATTCGAGTTACGGCTATGCGATCGCCACAAAACAGGCCGTGCTCGAAAACAAGCTGTTCGTCGAACAGTCCGGCCTGCGCCCGGCCGACACCACGCTCACCTATGGCGTCTCGATTCGCTACACCTACGGATGGACGGTGCAGGATTTTGCTTCCGAACCATTCAACCGCCGCGACCTGACGCGAGCAGACATCTCAGCCAACAGCGTGGTGCCCGCGGGATCCGATCTCGGGCCCGACGGCCTGAATCTCTGGTCCGCCAGCCTGGGCGCGAGCACCGAGTCCGATCTCTGGCAGACCGCCGTCTTCGGCTTCGCCCGCACGCGGTGGACGGAGCGGTTCAGCACCGTGATCTCCACGCGGGCCGAAGCCGCTAGTTACACCGCCGACCTGCCGCGCGAGGTCGACCGTGCCACGGCAGCCCAGCGGCTCGCCGCCGAGCGGCGCGGCGGCAAAGACCACGCCTCCGGTGCATTCAGCCTGATCTGGCGCGTGGCGCCGGGAGCCAATCTCTACACCACCTATCAGCGCGGCACCAGCCTCCAGCCCGCCCAGGGCGGCACGGTGAACAGCAAAAGCAACTTCGCCGTCGCGGACTTCCGCGAGGCCGGCGCAAAGTTCTCCCTCCTCGACGCGCGGCTTTTCGCCAGTCTCGCCGCCTACCAGTGGGAAAATTCCCGCTTCAACGACCGCGAAAACCGCGCCGAGGGGCTGCGCGGCCGGGGCGCCGAATTGGAAATCACCTGGGCGCCCACCCCGCAATTCAGTGTCATCGCCTCCACGGGCGTGCAGCGCGTCTTCCGGCTCGATCCCCTCGGTTTCCGCGCCCGCTTTGGCACGGCTGATCGCATCGCGCTGGAGTCAGGCGCGTTCGATGCGGGTGTCACACCCACTCCGGCCCTCAATCCGCGCCTGATCTACCCCGGCACGCCCGAGATTCAGGCCAAGCTCGATCTCGCCTGGCAGCCGGTGCCAGCCTGGGGCTGCTCCGTGGGCGCGGTGTGGAGCCACAGCTTTTATCACAATTTCGAGCGCACCCTGGTGCTGCCGGAATCGATGGTCTGGCGCGGCAGCGTGCATTGGCGGCACGGTCCGCTCACCCTGCGGCTGAGCGCGGAAAATATTTTCAGCGAAGACTACTACCTTGGTGCCGATCCCACCTTTTCCCACAACGACCTGGTGACCAAAGCGCCTCCTAGGGAAATGAAGTTGACGGCGGTGTGGAGCTTCTGAGCGCCCGCCGGTGATGGGAACATCGGCCTCCATAAACATGACGGGCGCCCCTTGCGGGACGCCCTGCATGACCTAACACCAAGCAAACCGTAAGAACTACAAACAATGTTCGTTCCTAAAAACGACGCACTGATGTCGATA
>JAYVZM010000163.1:0-5297 GCA_043783345.1 Verrucomicrobiota bacterium | reverse complement strand
CGGCGGTCATAGACCGCCGTCGGGTGGCGCGCGATATTCTCGGCGGTCATAGACCGCCGCTACAAAAGCCGGGATGCTCCGGCGCTGCCACGCGGCTCGGTCTGGGATTGAATTGCGGGAGCATTTCCCGCAGCGTCCGCCGGAACCGTCGCGGTTTTCCGCCCGGCATCTCATTCCTCACCGTCTTTTTACCCCATGGATCGTCTACAAGGCTTGCTCGGTATCGCGCTTATTCTCGGCCTGGCCGTGCTTTTCTCCAACAACCGGCGCCGCATCAACCTCCGGCTCGTGCTCAGCGGCATCGCCCTGCAGGTGGTGATCGCCATGCTGATCTTCCATGTGGGCCCGGTGGCCCGGTTTTTCCAGCTGGTCGGCCAGGGCATCGGCAAGCTCGAGAGCTTTGCCCGCGCGGGTGCGTCGTTCGTCTACGGCGGCATCGCGGTGGAGCAGGCGCCGGGTCGCATCGCCAACTACATGACGGGCGGGTTCGTCTTCGCCTTCAACGTCACGGCGACGATCATCCTGGTCTGCGCGCTGGTGGCGGTGCTCTACCATTTCGGCATCATGCAACGCGTCGTGGCGGTCGTCGCCCGGGCGATGAATTTCATCATGCGCGTCAGTGGCGCGGAGGCGCTGAGCAACGTGGCCAGCGCCCTGGTCGGGCAGGTGGAGGCGCAGGTGATGATCCGGCCCTACCTCGCCGGCATGACCCGCAGCGAGCTGCTGGCCTCGATGAGCGGCAGCCTGGCATGCATCGCGGGCGGCATCCTCGTGGTCTATGTCAACATGGGCGCGCAGGCCGGCCTCGACCTCGCACCGAAGCTGATCACGGCCAGCCTGATGGCGGCGCCCGGCGCCCTCGTGATCGCCAAGATTGTTTTTCCGGAAACCGAGGAGAGCCAGACGATGGGCGTGGTGAAACTGGAGGTGAAGAGCGACTACACCAACGTGATCGACGCGATTTCCCATGGCGCCGGCGACGGCTTCAAGATCGCCATGAACGTGATCGCCATGCTCATCGGCTTCATCGCCGTCATCGCGTGCATCGACTGGATCATGGTTTCCATCGGGCACATCTTTAATCCCGGCTTCGACCTGACCCTCAACTGGATTTTCGGGAAGGCGTTTTATCCGATGGCCTGGGCGATGGGCGTGCCTGGCGCCGACATCAACAACGTGGCCACGCTGTTGGGGCAGAAGCTCACGATCAATGAATTCGTCGCCTTCAAGAGCCTCACCGACAAGGCCGTGCCCATCGTCACGGAAAAAGGCCTGCTCATCGTGAGCATCGCGATCTGCGGTTTCGCCAACTTCAGCAGCGTCGGCATGCAGATCGGCGGCATCGGCGCGCTGGTGCCGGAACGCCGGGCCGACCTGGCCAAACTCGGCCTGAAGGCGCTGCTGTGCGGCACGCTGGCCTCGTATCTGTCCGCGACCATCGCCGGTATCATCGTCTGAGCGGGGCAGGAGCCGCGATGCCTGAACCCGCGGGGTGAGGGCACCCCGCCTCCACTTGGCAAAAGCCGAAGCCCGCCCTGGCAGTAGGCGCGCATCGTCGGATTGCTTCATTTGCGCTAGGGATGTTTCTCTATTCGCCCGGTGAAATGCTGGGCGAGGTGGCATATTCATGAAAGAGGGAAACTTGTTCCGGCGTTATACGTCTAATTGCACGACGGGCCAAAACTCCTCAACACCGATGCATATTGGAATTATCGACTTCATCCTCGCCACCGCAGCCTTGGGGGCGGCGCTGGCGGTCGCCGCAATCGGCGCCTTGGGCCTGGTCGTTTGGCTCGCGGGTGGCAAAGTGGATCGCCGCAAAGACCACCGAACCGCCTGACCTGCAGGCTTGGCTTGGAGCGCGCGAGGCTGGTAGGCTGCGGCATGGACATCAAAGAGCGCTTGGCGCGTTTTCTCGGGCAAAAGCCGGACACGGTGCGCGCGGCCTTTGTCGCGCCCAACGCCACCGTGCTGGGCGCGGTGACTCTGGGCGCGCTGAGCAGCGTGTGGTATGGCTGCGTGTTGCGCGGCGACATCAACACCATCGAGATCGGCGAGGGCACCAATATCCAGGACCTGGCGATGGTGCACCTGGCCGACGATTTCGGCGTGAAGATCGGCCGCCATTGCACCGTCGGTCACGGCGCCATCATCCACGCCTGCGCGATCGGCGACGAGTGTCTCATCGGCATGGGAGCGACGATCCTCGATGGCGCAGTGATTGGCGATCGTTGCATCGTCGGAGCCAATGCCCTCGTCACCCAGCGCTTCGTGGCTCCGGCCGGCTCGATGATTCTCGGCTCGCCCGCCCGGGTGGTGCGGCCGCTGACCGACCCGGAACAACGCGGCCTTCGCGGTTGGGCGGAGAAATATATCGAGGTCGCCCGGGCCCACGCGGCGCGGCGGGTCAGCGCAGGGCAGGCTGCCGGCGAATCACGGCAATAGACGCGAATTTCCGCGCTGAAATGGTTCGGGTCGATTCGTGTGAATCCGCGGACGGCTGGATGGTTCCGGCCTGGTCCATCCGTGCGCGGGATTCGCCAAGAAGTGCGCAGCCCCTCGGCGGACAACGGAGTATTGTGAAGGGCAAACCCGATACTCCATGAAAGCAAACGTTGGATCCTTCGACGCGGCGGTCCGCTTCACGGTCGGCTGCTTGATTCTTGGTTGGGGCCTGCACCACGAAAACTGGTGGGGCGCGGTGGGCCTCGTTCCGATCATCACCGGCGTCTCCGGCTTCTGTCTGCTCTACCTGCCGTTCCACCTCGACACGACCTTCACCGATCTGCCGCCTTCCCCTCACGGTCCAGAATGAGGAAGGTATAGCGGTAGTGCGAGTCCTGGCCCTCCCGGCGCCAGGTTTCGCGCCAGCGCAGGTGCCGCCATTCCGGAAAAAAGGTGTCCCCCGGCACCTCGGCATGGACCAGGGTGAGCAACAGCCGGTCCGCGAGCGGCAGGGTTTCCTCGTAGATGCGCTGTCCGCCGCAGACCATGATTTCGCCGGGCAGGGTCCGGGCGATGGCCAGCGCGTCTGCGACGTTGCCCGCCACGCGAACTCGGTCGGAAGCGAGATTCTTGCGGGCCGTGATGACGACCGGCTGGCGTCCATCGGCCAGAACCTTGGGCCAGGTTTCATAGCAGATGCGGCCGAGCACGACGACATTGCCGGCGGTCTTTTCGTGAAACCATTCCTTGTCCTCGGGGATGTCAAAAGGGAGCCGGCGGTCGCGCCCGATGACGCGGTTCTCGGCGCAGGCGACGATAAGCTGGATGCTGAACGGCATGGTGGGAGCATGTTCGCCGGCAGGAGCCGGCACGCAAATCTGATCAGAGAGGCGAAAGCGCGCGGAAGGGGCGCTCATTTGCCTGGTTCGGTGCGATTTCCCTCAATTTGCAGCTGGTTTGTGACTAATAACAGAACAGACTGTCATAATGGGATCTACTGTGAACATGGAGTGCCTCACCGAGCTTCAGCGGGGGGTCTTGTCCGCCAAGCGCAGAGTGCGCAACGCCGTCCGCGCGCTTGCTTGCGGCTGCTTGCTGCTGGTCTCGTCGCTACCCCTGTTCGCGTTGGACCCGGCCAAATCGATCTTCCAGTTCAATGTCCAGAATTGGACGCGACAAAACGGGCTGCCAACCGACAAAATCAACACGGTCACGCAGACAACCGACGGCTATATCTGGCTGGGCACGCAGCGCGGGCTGGTGCGTTTCGACGGGACGGAATTCAAGGAGGTGGCCGCGGAATTTCCTAGAGCCCGCGGCGTCGAAGTCAGCAAGCTGGCCCGGTCAGGCTCCGGTGCGCTGCGGATCGCGATCAACGGGGGGGGATTTGGCAGCTACGCCGATGCGGCGTTTTCCGCGATCGACGATGAGCGCTGGCCCAAGACGGAGTTCGCCGGGAAAGCGATCCTCGAAGCGCGGGACGGAACCGTTTGGGTGGGTTCGAGCCTGGGGTTGGGCCGCTGGGTGCCGGGAAGGGCGCGCGATAATGTTTGGGATGAAACGGTGGTGCATATTCGCGCGCTGTGCGAGGATCGCGCCGGGCGCCTCTGGATCGGGACGGAGGACCGCGGACTGTTTATCCACGCGGAGGGGAAAATCACCCGCGTAGCCGATGCGTCGCTGCAGGAGGAAGTCATCCTCGCGCTGGCCGCGGATGCGAGTGGCCGCATCTGGGTCGGCACGGGGCGCGGCTTGCGCTGTTACGACGCGCAGGGCCGGCGTTTGGAAATTTTCCCCATCGCGGGCATGGCCGGCACGGTCGTCGCGCTCTTGGTGGATCGCCACGACACGCTCTGGATCGGCACCAGCGGGCGAGGACTGGTGCGCCATCGCGACGGTGTCTTCACCATGATGCGAAAGGCGGACGGACTCGGCAGCGACTTCGTCACCTCGCTCTTCGAGGATGCCGAGGGCAGCCTGTGGGTCGGCACGCGGGATGGCTTGAGCCAGTTCACCGATCTGCGGTTTCCGATTTTTACGGTCGCCGAGGGGCTCAGCGAGGGCACGGGCCACACGGTGTCGGCTTCGGCGCGAGGCGGGGTTTGGCTCACCACCAGCACGGGAGTCTGCTATTTCGACGGCCGCACCGCCCACCGGATCGCCGATGCGGCGCTTCCCGTCAATCGCTACTTCAAGCTGGGATTTGAAACCCGGAATGGAGAATTCCTCATCGTTGACGGTGACCGGACCATCAGCGTGCTGGCCGGCGACCGGATCACCGCCAGTTATCCCAACGCGGTCTGGCCCGAGGCGCTGACGGAGGATGCCGAGGGCGTGGTGGTCGGCCTGGGCCCGACGTTGAGCCGGATCCGCGGCGGCAAACTGGAACCCTATCAGTTCAACGGCGGACGGAAACCCAATTTCGGATATTTCGACAATCTGGCGATGACGAAAGACGGAGCCATCCTGGCGGCCAGCTTCGACGGGGTCATTCGGGTCAAGGACGGTGAATTCAAGCAATGGAGCGTCGGGGACGGCCTTTCCGGCGCCCGGGTCCACTACGTCTTTGAAGACACGGATGGCAGCATCTGGGCCGGGTTGCCCACGGGCATGGCGAGAATCAAGGACAACACGATCCGGAACATCACGCGGTTGAACGGCCTGCCCGACGATCGCATCTACGCGATCGTGCCTGACGATCACGGGTTCTTCTGGCTGGCCTCGGGCCGCGGCATTATGCGGGTGGCCCGCCAGAGTCTGAACGATTTCGCCGATGGCAAGGCGGACCACGTCCAGTGCGAGGTTTTCGACGGCTTGGAATCGGTCAAGTTCACCGATCGAACCGAGCAAGG
>JAYVZM010000162.1:0-5297 GCA_043783345.1 Verrucomicrobiota bacterium | reverse complement strand
TGAGCGCGTGCCGTCCGACCGGAAGCAAGCTGACCAAGCGGGATTTCTGCCGACGGCTCATTCAACCGATGGGGATGCCACCGAGTCGGAGGATGACGCGCAGCGTCAGGCCGGGAGGATCGATCCGGCGAAACCGGACACCCCTGCGCCCGTTCCCGAACGGGCTGAGCCGGCTCGCCGCCGCCCCACGCGAGTGGGCACCAGCCTGACCGCGACGGACACGGTCGAACGCGAGGAGCGGACACCCGGCACGACCCGCCGTTCAGCGAGCACTTCGATCACGACAGGGGCCAACACCGCGGTCAAAAAAACAGCCAGTGTGGCAGCGGTCAGCCGGCAGGGCGTGAGCGTGGACAACGCCGCCCCCGGGGCTGATGCGGGTTCGGCGACCGGGCCGCAGGCATCGGACGGATCCGGGTCGGGCTCCACGACAACGAATCACCTGGCGGCCAACAGGGGCGCACCACAGCGGGAGAGAAACGGGGCGACGGACGGGGGCGGCGCCGCGGTCGTGTCAGCGACGAATGCCGTGTCGGAAGAGCGGGCGGCCGAGGCCGCACCGGAGGTGGCAGACCCCGCCAAGGACAAGGTCGCGCCGGAAAAACGCCGCGCGGCGAAAAAACCGCCGAGCCCCGTTGACACCGGTCCGGCGACGACCAAGGCGCCGGTCCAAGCGGCGCCGGCGTCCGAGGATGACGCGCCCAAAACCCCGGCGGCTGCCGCGGCGAAGGGGTCAATCGTGGCGGCGCCCGACAGAGTGAAAGCGAACCCAGCGGCCGCCGGAGTTGCGGGGCAGCGAGCGGTTGAAACGGGAACGGACGCGATGAAAACCCGGAGGATCAAGGCGTCGGCCTGGCAGGCAATGCTGCTCCAGGATGTGATCCTGCCGACGCTGCCGGTGGCGGACGGGGAGGAAGAGTCGCTGGTCGAATTGCGGGAAAAACTCATGCAGGCGCAACGGGCCCGGATGCCACAGGCATTTCGTGAGCCGGTGGGGCGGAGCGGCATTGCCTTGGAGTTCGAGGCGAGTGCGAAAACGGATGTGCCGCACTGGCGGGATGCAGCCGGAGCCGAACCGAAGGAGGCGATGGGGCAGGCCGGCCGGGCGGAACTCGGGTGGATCGACCAGGGCTCCCCGCGTGCGCAGGAATACATTTTGAGCCGGGACGACGGGCGCGAAATCGCGCGGATCAGTCGCGCGGCGGACGGCGCCACAATGGTCAGGACCGCTCCGAACGTGCAGGCCTGGTTTTGGGTGGGCATCGAATGGGCCGCGGCGCAGGAAGCAGACGGCCCGACGGTGGCCCGGCGGTTCGACTGGCGCCTTGTCTCCGGCGAAGAGATGCCCGCGTCATGGCGGCGGGATGATCACTGGCGGGAGGGAAGGGGACAACGGCTTGATTTTCCCCTCGACGCCGACGGGATGATGGAGGGCCATTCGCTCGCCCTGGTCGACCGGGTCACCGGCTGGGCGCTGGCCTGCGAGCTCGGCGGGCCTTGAACTTCCGCCGGGTTGGGCAGCCCAGGGCCGGCGCGAGTGGCGGAAAATTTTCGAGTGACTTCCGTCATAGCATTCGCTTGAGCCCGTCAGGCGTGCTATTTTGCCTCCATGCCCAAACAGCCGACTGTCATCAAAGGGAAGATCAGACTGAAGGACTTTGACCCGGACTATTGTGCGGGCCTGGACAAGGAGAAGACCAAGGCGCTCACCGACCGGCTGGGCCGGCGGATCGGCGAGTTGCAGGAGTTGCTTTACGCGAATTCGAATCGCGCCGTCCTGCTCATCTTTCAGGGGATGGACGCCAGCGGCAAGGACGGCTCGGTGCGGGGCGTTTTCCGGCATGTGAATCCGGCGGGCGTGGAAGTTGCCAACTTCAAGGTGCCGTCCGCCGAGGAGGGTGCGCATGATTTCCTGTGGCGGATCCACAAGGCGGTGCCGCGGTTCGGCAACATCGGCGTTTTCAACCGCTCGCACTACGAGGCCGTCCTGGCGGAACGGATCCTCCAACTCGTGCCGCGTAAAATCTGGAAGCGGCGCTACGCCCAGATCGTGGATTTCGAGCGCATGCTGGCGGAAAACCGGGTGGTGCTGCTCAAGTTTCACCTGCACATCAGCCGCGAGGAACAGGCGGAACGTTTCCGCGAACGCCTGGCCGATCCGAAAAAACACTGGAAATTCTCGCATGCCGATCTCAAGACCCGCCAGCACTGGGATGACTACATCGAGGCCTACGAGGACATGCTCAATGCCACGAGTCATGCCGCCGCCCGCTGGCAGGTCGTTCCCGCCGACCGCAACTGGTATCGCGACTACGTCATCGCCGCCACCGTGGTCCGGGCGATGGAGGGGCTGCGCCTGAAATGGCCGAAGTCGACCGAGGATATGTCGAAGGTGAAGTTCAAGTGAGCGGGCCGTCCCGGGCCCATGAGAGGGGCAGAAGAACGGCTTGGAGTTTGACGCGACGGGCGGCCGGAGCATCGTGCGCCATCCGATGAACGACTCGCTCACCATCTCCTGCCCGCATTGCGGGGAAGCCTTCAGCCTGGCGCTGGACGTGAGCGAAGGCAGTGCGGAATTCACGGTGGACTGCGAGGTGTGCTGCCGGCCCATGAAAGTGAGCGTGCAACTCCACGACGGGGAGATCGAGGGCCTTGACGTGGTGGCGGAGTGAGGCGTGGGCGGATACGGATAATTTCTTGCAACCTAAGCCGATGGGTGGGGGTCCAAGGGGTATGGGCCGGATACCAGTCAGCTTCGCCGGGATAATTCCACTCGCAGCCTGCGGGCTGATCCTGACCGGCTGCGTCGAGGCGCCGCGCGCCTATGTGCTGGCGGTCCATCCGAGTGCCGCGCAACTGCAGGCGGTTCGACGGGTGCAACCCGACTATGTCTATTACCCGGACTACGAAATTTACTACAGTCGCAATTACCAGCGGTATATCTATCGCGACAATGATGTCTGGCTGATCCGGGCGGAGGCCCCCGTGCTTTACGCCGCTGTCCTGCCGACCGCCCGGTTTGCCCCGATGAGCTTCCACGACGATCCGCGGCGGCATCATGACGAGATCGCCCGGATTTTTCCCCGTCATCCAGGAGACGCACCGGCGGCCCTCGCCTCCAATCCGTGACCGGCGCCCCCGTTCTGCTTGGTCGGTCGGTGGAGCGATGCTGGATTTCTTTTCGCAGGACGGATGACGCGCAACGTCGAAACGTCCGCTCCACCGCGGCGTGCGCGGTGCATCGTGACATTGCGGTCTGTTCGTGGTAGCAACTCCTGTCAGCCCGAACGGCCAACTCCCATGACTCTGAAACAAATTTTTCTCCTCTTCGGTTATTCGGTTTTCTTCCTCGCGAGCGTCGCGGCCATGATCCTGTGGCAGCGGCGCCAGCGGAAAACACGCAAGCCCTTCGGCGACGACATCCGGTTGATGCGGACGGCCGGCGAATCCCAGCTGAAACACGTCCTCAAGTTCGACGAGGATTCCTTTCTGTGGGTGGTGATGGCGGGCAGCGTGCCGGTGCTGCTCGGGTTGCTGGGCGTCATGGCCACGACGCTGCTGCCCCCGACGCTGCAATGGGCCGGGCTGGCGCTATCGGCGGTGCTGTTCGTCATCATGTTCATTTTGTCCGCCGGCTGGTTTGCGGGGAAGACCGCCGAGAGTCACAACCGTTACCTCGGCTACTTCGGCGAGCGCATGGTGGCCGAGCATCTCGATGCCTTGAAGGGGCAGGGCTGGCGCATCTTTCACGACGTGCCGGGCACGGCCAACGGCCACAAGTTCAACCTCGACCATGTCGCGGTCGGTCCCACGGGCGTGTTTGTCGTCGAGACCAAGACGCGCCGGAAGGGCCGCGCGCGGCCCGGGTTCGACAGCCACAAGGTTTATTTCGACGGCCATTCACTGGTCTGGCCGTGGGGCGAGGACAACCACGGGCTGGAGCAGGCGGAGCACAACGCCGAGTGGCTGGCCCGGCTGCTCCAGGCCGAGCTCCGCGAGAACGTGCCCGTGATTCCCTTCCTCACGCTGCCGGGGTGGTTCGTGGAGATGAAGCCCGCGCAGTCCCCGCGCCCCTGCCGGGTCACCAATCCCAAGGGCCTGGACAAGTTTCTCCCCAGTGGCGCGGAGATCCTGAGTCCGCAGCAAATCGCCGCCATCGCGGCCAAGCTTGAGGAGCTTTGCCGCGACGTGGAGTATTGAGGCGGATTGGTGGGAGACGGGGTGGGAGCACCCCGCCTCCATGATGAACCTACGGCTTCGGAGCGTAGGCGCCGGGAAAGTCCGCGGAGTTTTTCTCCCAGCCGAGCAGCTTGCGGATTTCCGCCGGCAGCGGAACAGCAGTGGCCGCGCCCGGGAAATCCCGACGCAACTCGTAACGCTGCAGCTCCCGGCTCTGGAGCAGCGGGCCGCGGTAATCGGTGAACGCCCGGCTGTGGGCGGAGAACTGCGGCAGCAATTTCTGAAAATCAGCCAGGGATTCGACGTCCTGCAGACCCGTCCCGGTCGCAGCGGGGCTCCAGACCAGCAGGACCTTCGCGTCGCCCGAGCGCACAAACACATTGCCGTCGAGCTGCTTCACCTGGGGCGTGGTCAGCCGGTCGCGCAGGGCGGCCGGCTGTTCAAAACGTAGGAGCGGCTTGCGGAAATTCTCCCCGGCGACCAGGAGGTTGTTGACGAACACATGCCCGTCGCGCTGCTCCACCCCGGGACCGGTGGCGGGATGCCAGCCGAAATGGTCGCCGACGGCGCTGCGCTCGTTGCGCTCGAACGAGGCGACGGTGTTGACGAAGGTGTTGTTATAGACGGCGACATTCGAGCTGTTGAGGACGCGGACGCCCTTGTCGCAATTGACGAAGACGTTGCCCGCAACGACGGCTCCCTTGGAAATCTCGAAGAAGAAGCCGTCTAGGCAGCCTTCAACCCAGTTGTTGACGAACACGCCGTCGACGTTGCCGACGTCATACCAGATGCCGTTGGAATCGGGCTGGTCGATGACGAGGTTGTCGCGGCAGGTGACCCGCCAGGACTGGTTGAAGATTTTCACCGCCGAGGGAAAGTAGCCCGTGATCTTTTCGACATTGTTGCGCGCAAAGATGTTTTTCTCGAGCAGGCAGTCCGCTGAATCGATGATGTAGATGCCCTCCGTGCTGGTGTCGCTGATGAGGCAGTTCCGGATGGTCAGCCGGTCGCCGCGGAAATAGCCGGCGACGCGGGAGCAATGGGTGATCGTGACGTTCTCGAGGGTGGTGCCGACGACCTCCTTGCCGAAGGTGGCGGGATCGGCGGGGCCCTCGGGT
>JAYVZM010000161.1:0-12830 GCA_043783345.1 Verrucomicrobiota bacterium | reverse complement strand
CGGGCCAGACATCAGTGGCTGGCGCTCGGCATTCTCGCGTTGGTCTTGCCCTCCACGCTGGCCTGTTTCTTTAAAGCGCTGGGCGGAGACGGGCATAGGGGTCTCTTGCTCATGGAATTCTGTGCGGCTTTGTGCCTGCCACTATTGGCGGCCGGATTGCTGGCCGCGCGTCCCGGGGAAGGCGCGCTCAAATTCCTGTCGGCGGATGATGCGGCGGGGCTGCTGTGCCGGCGACTGGCAATCGCCGTGCTGGTCGCGCTGCCGGTCTTTGGCTGGCTGGGAATGCTCATGGGCGAAAGGGGCGCCTGGTCGGCCGAAGCGAGCGTCGTCCTGCCTCTGGCGCTTTGCATGGCAGTGCTGCTGTTCGTCACCCTCAGCACCGCCCGGACCCTGAGCCGGCTCGACGAACAACGCGAACGGGCCGAGCAGGACCGCGAAAGCAGCTTCGCGCGGCTGCAGCGACAGGCCGCGACGCTTCAGGAAGAAGTGGCGCACCGCACCAGCGAGCTGACCAATGCCGTCCGGCACGCGGAACGGCTGGCGCTTGTGGCCCGGCACACCACCAACGGGGTCATCATCACCGACGACAGCGAGTGCATCGAGTGGGTGAACGATGCCTTCATGGCCATGACGGGTTACACGGTGGCGGAGGTGACGGGGCGCTCCGCGCGCACCCTCCTGACGGGCCCGGCCACCGACCCGGCTGTTCTGGAGGCCAGGCAGGCCCGGCTTCTCGTCGGCCAGAGTTTCAAGGGGGAGATTTTCGGCCGCACGAAGGCCGGTCGCGGCATCTGGCTGCGGCTCGATGTCGAGCCGGTGCGCGATCCGGCCGGCGTGATCCGGCATTTCATCACGATCGCCACCGATATCACGGAGGAAAAGCGCACCGCCGAGGCCCTGCTGTTGAACGAGGAGCGCTGGCAACTGGCCTTGGAAGGCAGCGACGACGGCGTTTGGGACTGGAACATCGCCAACGACAAGATGTGGTTTTCCGCGCGCTGGAAGGCGCTGCTTGGCTACACCGGGGACGAATTTCCCGACAGTTACGATGCCTGGCACAAGGCGCTGCACGTCGACGACTGGCCTTGGGTGCAGGCGACGCTCGACGCCTACCTTAGCCGTCGCACGGAGACTTACGCGTTGGAGTTCCGCATGCAGCACAAGGACGGCTCCTGGCGGTGGATCCTTTCGCGGGGCAAGGCGTGTTTCAACCCCGAGGGGCGGCCGCTGCGGATGATCGGCACCCACACGGACGTCACGGTCTGGCGCGAAACCGAACTGGCCCTCCGCACCCAGCGCGAGCAATCCGAGCAGCTCAACGAGCAGCTGGAAAACGCCATCGCCAGCGCCCAGCAAAGTGCGCTCGAGGCGAACCTCGGCAGCCAGGCCAAGAGCGAATTTCTCGCCGTCATGAGCCATGAGATCCGGACGCCGATGAACGCGGTGATCGGCTTCACCAGCCTGTTGCTCGACACGCCGCTGTCGGCTGAGCAGCGCGATTGGGTCCGCACCGTGCGCAGCAGCGGCGAGACTCTGCTCACCATCATCAACGACATCCTGGATTTCTCCAAAATCGAATCCGGCAAGCTCGAGTTGGAACAGCGCTCCGTCAGTGTCCACCAGTGTGTGGATGATGCCTTGAGCCTGATGGGGGAACTGGCGCGCCGGAAGAACCTGGCGTTGACTGCCACCGTGTCAGACCAGGTCCCGGAATGGGTCACCACCGACGGCACGCGGCTGCGGCAGGTGTTGCTCAACCTCATGGGCAACGCCATCAAATTCACCGCGCAGGGCCGGGTGGAGGTGCGCGTGGCTGTCGAGACCGGCGCCAGCGGCCAGTCCCTGCTGGGCTTCAGCGTGCAGGACTCCGGCACCGGCATTCCGGCCGACCGGCTCGACCGCCTGTTCAAGCCTTTCAGCCAGATCGATTCCTCGACGACGCGGAAATACGGCGGCACCGGCCTTGGTCTCGCGATCTGCAAGAGTCTGGTCAAGCTGCTCGGAGGAACGATCGGCGTCATCCAGAGTTCATCCACGGGCACGACCTTTCATTTCACGATCGCCTGCGTTCCGTGCAATCCGCTGGAGGAATCTTCGCTGGGCGACATCATTCATGCGGCCGGGAAACTGTCCGAGGGCGGGCCGCAGACGCAGGAAATGTTCCCGGCGCTGCTCCCCCCGCCGCCCACGGTCGAGGAGACGGTCGCCCAACGGCTGCCTTTGCGCATCATCGTGGCGGAGGACAACGTGGTAAACTGCAAGCTGATGGATCAGCTGCTGCGGCGCCTCGGCTACCAGGCCGTGTTCGCCAGCAATGGGCTCGAGTGTCTGGCGGCCGTCCGAGAGGGCGGCAGCGACATTGTCTTCATGGATTGCCAGATGCCCGAGATGGACGGCTACGAAGCCACGCAGCAAATCCGCGCCGGTGCCGCCGGCGTGGCGAACCGGGCGATCCGGATCATCGCGCTCACGGCACATGCGATGGCCGGCGACCGCGAGAAATGCCTGGCGGCCGGCATGGATGACTACGTCACCAAACCCATCCAGCTCGCGCAGCTCATCGCGGTGCTCGAAACCGTCAAACCGGCCGCCGGCACGTAGCCCGGATAGCAGGAAACCCATTGTCACCTAGTAAGTGACAAACGGACCGGGTCCCGGAGGGAGAGTGTCACGTATTGAGTGACACCTCGCTTGGGGCCCGCGGACGATCAGCCGGCGCTTCTCTCGGACTTCGGGACGGCGTCTTGCCGCAGGGACCTTTCCAGCATGCGCGTGAGGTAGAGTTGCTCGGGGCCGACCCGGGCCAGGCGAAGCGCCTGGCGGAAACTCTCCGCGGCTTCCCGGTGGTTTTTCTGCCGCCACTGCAACTCGCCGACCACGGCATGGAGCAGGTAGTGGGATTCCAGCCGGTCGCGCTGCGGGATTTCCGCGACGGCAGCGAGCCCGGCCTGCGGTCCTTGCAGATGCGCCACGGCCACCGCACGGTTCAGGGCAATAAGGGGAGAGGGCCTGAGCCGGTTGAGTTCGTCGTAATGGCGCAGGATGCGCCCCCAGTCGGTGGAGCCGTAGTCCGCCGCCGTGCAGTGAATCGCCGCGATGCCGGCCTGCAGGTGATACTCGCTCAATTCGCCCCCTTGTGCCGCGTGGATGAGTTGGGCGAGGCCGCGTTCAATCAGGGACTGGTCCCACTTGGAGCGATCCTGGTCGTCGAGGCGCAGCAGGTCGCCCTGGTCATCCAGCCGCGCGGGGAAGCGGGCCGCCGTCAGGAGCATGAGGGCGAGCAGCGCGTGGGTGCGCGGCGTCCTGCCGGCGGGGTGGGTGAGGAGGAGCGAGGTCAGGCGCACCGCTTCCTGGCACAGCTCCTCGCGGAGCAGGCGCTCGCCCGCCGAGGCCTTGTAGCCTTCGTTGAACAAAAGATACAACGCGGCGAGCACGCCATCGAGGCGCGGCGTCAGGTCCTCGCCTTCGGGGAGTTCGAAGCCCAGGCCCGCGGCCTGGATCCGCTGCTTGGTGCGGGTGAGTTGCTTCTCGATGGCGGCCTCGCTGGTGAGGAACGCGCGGGCGATTTCCCCGGTGCTGAATCCGCACAGCACCTTCAGCGCGAGCACAACCTGCGCGTCGGGTGCGACCGACGGGTGGCAGCACACGAACATCAGCCGCAGGGCGTCGTCCCTGATTTCCTGGGCGGTTTCCCAGGCGACCGCAGGGGTGGCGAAGGTCTGTTCGAGGTGCGTGATGATGGCGGGCTCCTTCGCATTGGACATGCGCTGGTGGCGCAACGCGTCCTTGGCGAGGTTCATCGCCACGCGGGTGATCCACGCCGAGGGATTCGCGGGCACGCCGCCCATGGACCAGGTGCGCAGGGCCCGGAGCAGGGCCTCCTGCGCCACGTCCTCCGCGAGCGAGAGGTTGTGCACCCCGAGCAGGCGGACCAGCGCGCCGTGCAACCGCCCGGTTTCGTGGCGGAAGAAATGTTCGACCAACCCGGCGGGCTGCAACGTGGACGGCGCGGCTGGATCCCCGGTCGACACCGGCTTAACCCGCGACGATTTCCTGCCGGCTGCGGCCGCGGGCGCGCGTGTTGACGCCGAGATGGCAGTCGGGCGTCATCTGCCGGACCTCGATCTTCATCCCATAAGCGAGGCCCGGATGCCGCTGCGCGATGGCGGTGGCTTCCTCCAGTCCGCTGACCATCAGGGTGACATAGCCTGCGATCGCCTCCTTGGCCTCGGGGAACGGGCCGTCCGTGATGCGCGCGCCGCCCGGTCCCGAAACCAGCCGCGTTTCCATCTCCAGCGGCTGGCCTTCCACGGCCTTGCCTTGGGCGACAAGTCCCTCGAACCAGTCGTTCCAGCGGGTGACGACCTGCTGGCGTTGTTCGGGCGAGAGATGCTGGTAGTTCTCGGGTCCGGTGTTGCGGAAGAACAACATGAAGGGAACGGGCGTGGCGTTGGTTTCCATGGTGAGCGTGGGTTGGATTGGGCTGTCACTACCTACGACGGACGAGGTCAGGCCAAAAGGACTTTTTTGCAAAGGAATTTGGCAACGGATGTCCGGAGCGCAGCCCGCGGTTCGTCGAGTCAATGAACCATCAATCCCAAACAAGGAGCATCTGTCATGACCATGGAAAATCTGAAACTGCCACGCATCGCCAGCCGCGAGGAATGGCTGGCCGCCCGCAAGCAACACCTGGCCAGGGAAAAGGAGCTGACCCGGGCGCGCGACCGCCTGAACCGCGACCGGCGCGAATTGCCCATGGTCCGGATGGACAAGGAGTATGTTTTCGAGGGGCCGGACGGCAAAGCGAGTCTCGGCAACCTCTTTGCCGGGCGGCACCAGCTGATTGTCTATCATTTCATGTGGCTGTGGAAAGACGGGCAACCGCTCGAGGAAGGCTGCCGGAGCTGTTCCGGCTGGACGGACCAGATTGCCCGCGGACACCTGACGAGCCTGCACGCGCGCGGCACTTCGTTGATTTTGGTCTCGCGCGCTCCCTTCGCCAAAATCGCCCCGTTCAAGGCGCGCATGGGCTGGACGATCCCGTGGTATTCGTCGTTCGGGAATGATTTCAACTACGATTTCAACGTGACGCTCGATGAATCCGTCAAGCCCATCGTCTACAACTACCAGACCCGGGCCGAGCACCAACAGGCGGGCACGGATTATTACTTCCAAGGCGCGCAACCCTTCGACCTGCCCGGGTTGAGCTGCTTCCTGCGCCGGGGCGACGAGATTTTCCACACCTATTCGACCTTCGGGCGCGGGGGCGAGACTGCGGTTGGCGGCCCCAGCTACCTGCTCGACCTGACGGCGCTCGGCCGGCAGGAAGACTGGGAGGAGCCGAAGGGGCGTGCGACCGGACTGGGGGCTCCCGCTGGCAGCGAGAAAATCCGCTATCCGGACCAATACGATGCCTGACGCGCCACCACGCTTCGCCGGCCACCCGCGCCGGACGGCGGTGCTCCGCTGGACGCTCGCCGTGCTAGTCGGGGCACTCCTGCCCAAGTGTGTCCTGTGCCTGGCCGGTTACGTGGTTCTCTTCACGGGAGCCGGCGTGACGGTGACGGAACTGTGTGGCGGCGGGACGCTGTCAACCTGGGTTCTGATCCCGGCCGGCTTGGTGGCAGCCTGGGTGGCGATGGCCGCAATCTGGTTTCTGACCCGATTTTTCTCCCGGCCAAAAACAGATGTCCGAAACGAAACGACTCGTTCGTTGAATCATTGAACCGACCAACCATGCTGCCCGCCGCCATCATTCTCTCGCTCCTCGTGGCACTCGTTGCGACCGACCCTGTCTTTCCAGATGATGGGCGGTCGTTTGATTGAGACCCAGACCTTTCTCGTTACCCGGAGAACCCTCATGGAATTCCTGACCGCTCCCGCCTCCGACCGCGAACTCGTTCTCACCCGCATCATCGGTGCGCCGCGCGAACGCCTCTTCCAAGCTTGGACCCGGCAGTTGCCGCAGTGGTGGGGCCCCCACGGCATGACGACCCCGCTCTGCGAAATGGACCTGCGGCCGGGCGGCGTTTTCCGGACGGTGATGCGCGCGCCCGACGGCACCGAATATCCGACTCAGGGGGTGTTTCTCGAGGTGGTGGAGAATGAGCGAATCGTCTTCACCGATGCGTATGGTCCGGGCTGGGAGCCTTCGCCGGACATGTTTTTCACGGCGATCACCACCTTTGAGGCGCTCCCCGGTGGCAACACGAAGTATACCGCCCGGGCGCTGCATTGGACTCGCGCCAACCGCGAAAAACACGAAAAGATGGGGTTTCACCAAGGGTGGGGGGAGAGCCTCGATCGCCTCGCCTCACTCGTAACCACGCCAGCACAGAGGTCGCCATGAATACAAATACCACGCAACACACCGGCGGAACCGAAGGACAATCCGGAAAGTCATTCACCCGCCATTTTCCCGCCATCGCGCGAATCCTGATGGGGCTTCCGCTGATTGTTTTCGGGCTCAATGGATTTCTCAACTTCATGCCGCCGCCGCCGAAACCGCTGCCGGAGGCCGCCGCGGCCTTTGCGGGCGCGCTGTTCAATTCCGGCTACATGATGCAGTTGATCGGAGGAACCCAGCTGATCGTCGGGGTCCTGTTTCTGGTGAACCGATTTGTGCCTCTTGCTCTCGCCTTGTTTGCACCCTTCGTCCTCAACAGTCTCGCGTTCCATCTTTGCCTCGAGCGCTCGGGCCTCCCGATGGTGGTGGTTTTCTTGGCTCTCGAACTCTACCTTGCCTGGAAGTATCGGCAGGCCTTTCGCCCGATGCTCGCCGCGCGGGTGACGCCCGCCTGATCGCGGGACGGCGGACGTCATTCAACTCCTCGAGTCTTCCGTCACACCGCCGAACGCCCTGTCTTTCCCGCGGTCCATCCGCAAACAACTCTCAACCCTCAACTCCAGCTCCCCATGCCCAAATACGTCGATGGATATGTCCTGCCCGTTCCGAAGAAAAACCTGGCCGCCTACCGCCGCCTGGCGCAGAAGGCCATGAAAGTCTGGCGCGACCACGGCGCCTTGGATTACAAGGAATGCGTCGGGGAAGACCTGAAGGTGAAATGGGGCCCGACCTTCCCGCGGGGAATCAAGACCCGGCCGGGCGAGACCGTGATTTTCTCGTGGATCGTCTACAAGTCGCGCGCCCACCGCGACCGGGTCAACGCCACGGTGATGAAAGATCCGCGCCTGGCCGCCATGTGCGACCCCAAGGACATGCCTTTTGACGGCAAGCGCATCCTCTACGGCGGATTCGAAGTCATGGTGGAAAGCTGACCGCGACCCGATGGCTGAAGCCGGCACCAGTGTCGTTCAGGAAAAGCTCGACCAGCTCTGCACCGAGCTGGTCGACCTGGCGTTCAACTTGGAACGTCGGGGTCGGCTTGACGCCGCCGACGTTGCGATCGCGACCTCGGCCCGGGTGAAGGAACTCCGGGAGGAGCTCGCCGTCGCCGGGACAACGGTGGAGAGGACTTCCGAAGAGCCATTGCGCTGAGTTGCAGGGCGAGCGCGGCGTTTGCCTGCGCTTCATTCCATAGGGATGAGGTCACGGCTTCAGTTTTTCGTCCGGCAAAAAACAACCGGTCACGGCTCAAACCAGCACACTCGGTTATTGATCTTGAGGCCTCCGTCCTCCCTTCTCCACCTACGGCCGTAACCATAAGGCTCAACCCGGTTGAGCGGTGAATAGCCCGTCAGTCAAAGAATGTTTCTCGTCCGCATAGTCGCTTTCGGCGTAGCCGCGACATTCGCTGCTATAGGAGTGGCGTTTGGCCTTTATTCCGAGACGCTTCATTTCCTCCCCGAGTGGCTGCGCGCCGTCCTCTTCTTTGCGTTTCTCCTCCTGTGCGTCTTTGGCCTGTGCCGGCTCATGCGGGGGCCGCCCTCGATGCGCGGCGTTTTCAGCGAAGCCCAGCTCGAGAGCGAAGGGAAGCTCCACCAGGAAGAAGTGCAGTGCCAGCGATCCGTCGAAATCACCGAGTTTGAAGACGAAGGCATGCATTTTCTACTGGAGCTGCTGGACGGACGGGTGCTCTACCTCAACGGCCAGAATCTTTACGACCTCACGGAGGGGGAAACTCCTGTCTTCCCGAGCACTGCGCTTCAGTTGAAGCGGGTGACCGACAGTGGATTTGTCACGAGCGTGACGCCCACGGGCAGTTATCTCGCCCCGATCAAGAAGTATCCCGACATAGCGACTTCGGTCATCTACGACGTATGGGATATTCAGAATGGTGATTTTCTTCCCCTTCCCTTCGATCAGGCATGTGCGGTGCTCGCTGAAAAGAAGGGCTAGCCCGGCCCTGCCGTTGGCGCTGGCGCTGGGCACGGCGGCGGCCAACGCTCATGTGGCTGCTTTGTGGCGCCAGGCAAATGCCGAAATCTCAACCCGACCGGAACTGCGCCCTCGCGGGACCAGCGCTCAGCTCGTGACGCGGGCGTAGATTTTCTGGAGCATGGCCGGGGAGGGGGCCGGCGCGGTGGTGACCGGTTCGACGCCGCGGCTGAGGCTGACGCGGAGCAGCAGCTGTTCGTTTTCCTTGTCGAGCTGGAGAATCTGGAGGATGCGGCCGCGGATTTTTTCGACCAGCTGGCGGGCGTCGCGCGCCGTCTGCCCGTCGGCCTGGCTGGTGCGGAGGGACGTGAGGCTTTGATCGAGCCGTTCGAGCAGGGCGCGCTTGCGCTCGAGCAGCGCGGCGGCGGGCGCGCGGCGGTGTTCCTTCAGGTGACGGTTTTCCTCATGCGCGAGCTGGTAAAGCTCGTCACAGACTTGCAGGTGTTTTTGAAGGGTTTCCGGTGTGGTCATTGACGAGAGTGGTGGTGGCGGCATTGCGGTCGATGTTCGGGGCGACCGCCGTGACGGGGGCGGGTTGCGCCGTTTCGGGTGTGGTGGTGAAGATGCCGGTCAGTTGGTGTTCGGTTTGGTCATGCCAGTCGATCTGGCTGATGCGCCATGCTGCCATACGGGCCAGTTCAGTCAACTCAGGGCTGACCGGCTTGGCCCGCTCGCCGGGCTCGGGGCGGGCCTTTTCGGGGGCCGCGGATTTTTCCTCCCCCGCGACTTTCGGCGGGGTGACGCTGTCGATGATGCTCTGGTAGGCGGCGGTGGCGCGATCGGTGATGCGCATGCGTTCATAGCACAGGCCGATCTGGTAGGTGATGGGCAGGCGCCAGGCCGGCTCGGGGGCAAGAGCGACCAAACCCTGGTAGATGACCAGGGCGTTGTGGGTGTCGCCGGCTTGGAAAAATTCATTGGCGAGCTGGTTGCCGGTGCGGCGCTGCCAATAGGCCCACCGCTTCGTATCCCCAACGGCTTGCTGGGAACGGAGCAGTTCCAGGGTGGCGTCCAGGGCGCGCTGCTTGAGGCCGAGGGTGCGGAGGGAGATCGAGAGGAGATAGCGGGCCTCCGCCACGTTCTCGTCCTGCGGCCACTGGTTGAGGTAGGCCTGGAGGGTGTTCACGGCGCCATCGAAGTCATTGGCGAGATAGAGGGCGTAGGCGGATTTGAAATGGGCGCGGGCGCGGTCGGCGGGAGCGAGCTCGAGCAGGCGGAGGCGCGAGAAGAATTTATTGGCCTCGACATATTCGCCCTGCTGGAAATGGGTCTCGGCGATCTCAAACTGGGCGGTCTTGGCCAGCACCTGGTAATGTTCGAAGCCCTCCGAGGAGAGCTTGAGCGTGGAATTGATGACGCTGTAGAAACGGCTGAGGGCGAGCTGGGGGGCGTCCATCGCGCGGTAAGTGCGGCCCACCTCCAGCAAGGCGTCGGGCGCCTGCCCATCGGCGGGATAGTCCTTCAAGAAGCGCTCATAGATGGCGGCGGCCTTGGTATACGAACCCTGCCGGCGGTAGACGCGGGCCAGTCCGAGCAGGGCATGGGAGAGATCCTCGGCGTTGGCGCGGGGGGACCCCATGATCTGGCGGAAGGCGATCTCGGCGGAGTCAAAATCCCCGCGTTCGGTCAGGCTGATGCCGAGGGTCTGGAGCCCGGAGATTTCGGCGCGGCTCTCGTTGGGATAGTTCCGCGTGACCTTGGTCGCGGCGGACTCGCCGGCGGGTTTGGCCGCGCCGGTTGCGCGAGGCAGGGCGACCGGGGCAGGAGTTTCAGCCACAGGATGGGCCGGGCCTGAGGCCCGCGCGGGCGCGGATGGCGATTCCCGACCAGCGTAAGCCGGCGCGGACTGTGCGGCGGGAGCAACTGGCAGTAGGGGATCAGCGGTGGCATTGGCTGGTTTGGCGCGTCCGGCGGCAACGGCAATGCCCGCCAACAAGGCGAGCAGCGAGCACCGGAAGAATAACGACGGACGGGAAAGAATCATCTTTGCTGGTAGGTGGCGGAACTGGGCGGCAACTGGCCGGGAGAGGGAGGACGGGTGGCGGTGGCGGGCACGACGATGGTCAGATCGCCGTTGCCGGAAGGAAATTGGAAGTAGGGAAGGAAATCCTCGGGATGGGTGGCGGGACGGGTGTCGTCGGGCAAAATTGCCGGCGGGGGATTTTCGATGACGGGTGCGGGTTGGTCGGTGGCGGGCTCGTTGGGCTTGGCGACCAGTGACGGTTCAAGCGGTGGCGGATTGCGAACAGCCGGCGCGGGAGTTTCCGGTGTGCTCGAGACGGTCAGCGACGGAGCGCTGGCGGCGGTCCGGGCGGGCAGATCGGCCGGGGGCGGCAGGGGGACGCTGAAGCGCAAGGCCAGAGCTCCCGTGATTTTCAGATAGGGTCGGGAACCCGCGCTGTTCGTCGGATTGTCTCCCAGGTTGGTGGGCAGGCGGGAGCGCATGTTCGCCTCGCAGATGCCTGGTGCCAAGGCGTGGTGGACGAGCAGAATTGAAAGCATCCGCGCAAAGCGTCGCAGTCCGCCCTGAGGGGACGGTGATGGTGGAAGATTCATAGCCGTTACTACGTTCCATGTGTTGGATCGTTCTGATTCGCCCTGACTCCCAATTTATCGACCCGGCAGCCCACTCTCTGTAGCCATATTCTTGCGGTGAGCCAGAAAATGTAAAACACCGGATTTCGCCGCGTTTTACGTCAAAATTGAATCGTTCCGTGGGAGAGTTTCTCGCCGAGGCGCTGCGAGGCGCGCTCCATGGCCACCAGCATCACCTCCTCCAAGGTCGTGGGGGTGAAATTCCATTCGGTCAAAAGGTGGCCGTTGACGTGAAACAGGAAACCATCCTCCGAGATCCCGGGCCCCATGCTGGCCGCCACGTAGCGGGCGGCATGCAAATGCACGAGGAGGGGCAGGGCCTCCGGGGGGCCTTCGGCGGGACGATGCTGGAATTCCGCCGCCGCAATCATGGTGTCCGGGAAACGCCAGGCGCGCAGCAACCGCGCACCGACCTCGGCGTGTTCGTAGCCCAGCACGTCCCTTTCGGCCTGCTCCCAAGTGGAACGGCGCTGTTGCTGGCAGGCGCGGACGAGGGGGAAAAACGAGCTGCAGGAGTGCGCCATCGCCAGCTTGCCCAGTTCATGGACGAGACCGGCCGTGTAGGCCAGCTGCGGGTCGACCCGTTCGGTGACCTCGGCGAGGACCTCGGCGGCGATGGCGGTGCAGAGCGCGTGCCGGCAGAAATCGCTGGGCTCCCAGTTGCAGCCGCCGCTGGGCAGGGCCGGCCAGCGGCCGATGAGAGCCAGGGCGGCGAGGCGGTAGATTTCCTTGGCGCCGAGCCGCAGGATCGCCTGCTCAACGGTATCGACAGCGCGGCTGGAGCCGCCGTAGAAAGCGGAGTTGGCGAGGCGCAGGGTGGCGCTGGCCAGGGCGGTATCGATTTGGATGATGCGGCTGATTTCGCCGGTGGAGCTGGAATCGCTCTGCAACGCCGTCGAAAGCCGGGGCAGCAATGCCGGCGAACACGGCAGGCGCATGGCTTCCGCGCAGACGTCGTCGATGGTGGGGGGATGAGGGGCCTCGGACATGGGGAATCAGGCGGCGGTAAGCAGGGAGCTGGGATCCAGGATGAGGGCGATGCTGCCGTCGCCGAGAATAGCGGCGCCGGAGACGCCTGGCAAGTTCTGCATGAAGGCGCCGAGGCTCTTGATGACGACCTCCTGCTTGCTGATCATCTCGTCGACCAGCAGGGCGCACACCTTGCCATTGGCCTCGACGATGACGACAATGCCGTCCCACGGCTGCGCGGACGAGGCGGGGATGCCAAAACGCTGGTGCAGCCGGTGCAGCGGCATGATCCGGCCGCGCAATTCGAGCACCTCGCCGGTGCCGTGCACCGTGACGATGTTTTCGCGCGCGGGACGCAGCGCCATTTGCACGGAGGTGCTGGGCAGGATGAAGCGATCCGTGCCGACGCGCACCACGAGGCCGTCGATGATGGCCATGGTGAGCGGCAGCTTGATCTTGAAGGTGGAACCGTGGCCGACCTCGGAGGCGATCTCCACCTTGCCGCGCAGCTTCTCGATGTTGCGTTTCACGACGTCCATGCCGACGCCGCGGCCGGAGACGGCGGTGACCTTTTCGGCGGTGGAGAAACCGGGGGCAAAGATGAGTGCGAGAATCTCGTCGCGACTGAGCGCGGCTTTGGCGGTGATGAGGCCCTTTTCCACGGCCTTCTTGTAGATCCGGTCGGGATCGATGCCCCGGCCGTCGTCGCGGAGCTCGATGACGATGTTGCTGCCCTGATGGTAGGCGTGGAGGTGGACGGAGCCGGTCTCCGGCTTGCCCTGGGCCAACCGGTCGGCGGGGAGCTCGAGCCCGTGGTCCATCGAATTGCGGACCATGTGCACGAGTGGATCGCCGATTTCCTCGACGACGGTGCGGTCGAGTTCGGTGTCGTCGCCCGTCGTGGTGAAATGAACTTTTTTGCCAAACT
>JAYVZM010000160.1:0-5316 GCA_043783345.1 Verrucomicrobiota bacterium | reverse complement strand
CCAAGACCTAAGTAAGAACCTTAATACCCGGAGAAAAGGGTTGGTCTTTGCCTCTGGTCCGGTAGGTTGCGGGGCGTATGCCTAAAGCCCATTCCGATATCGGACTCATCGGCCTCGCCGTGATGGGTCAGAACCTCGCCCTGAACATAGCCGACCACGGCTTCCAGATTTCGGTTTTCAACCGCACGACGGAAAAGACCGACAAGTTTGTCGCCGAAAACCCGGCGACCCCGGGTGGCGTCGTCGGCACGAAAACCCTCCAGGAATTCGTCGCCTCGCTGGCCAGGCCGCGCAAGATGATCATCCTCGTCCAGGCCGGCAAGTCAACCGACGCGGTCATCGACGGCCTCGTGCCCCTGCTGGAAAAGGGCGATATCATCATCGACGGCGGCAACGCGCTCTGGACCGACACGATCCGGCGCGAGAAGACGCTGCGCGAAAAAGGCCTGCGCTTCATCGGCTCCGGGGTTTCCGGTGGCGAGGAAGGCGCGCGCTTCGGCCCGGCCCTTATGCCGGGCGGCGAGGCCGCGGCCTACAAGGAACTCGCTCCAGTCTGGAACGCGATCGCCGCCAAGGTGGACCCGAAGACGGGGGCGCAGCTCACCGGCGCCGCTCCTGGCAAGCCGATCACCGGTGGCGTTCCGTGCGCCGCCTACATCGGCGAAAATGGCGCCGGTCACTACGTGAAGATGTGCCACAACGGCATCGAGTATGGCGACATGCAGATGATCTGCGAGGCCTACGCCCTGATGTCCGGCCTGCTCGGCCTCAAGGCCGCCGAAATGGGCGCCATTTTCAGCGAGTGGAACAAGGGCGCGCTCGACAGCTTCCTCATCGAGATCACCGCCGACATCCTCAAGCAGAAGGACCCGGCCTCGAAGAAGGCCTTCGTCGACGTCGTCCTCGACACTGCCGGCCAGAAGGGCACGGGTAAGTGGACCTCGACCAACGCCCTCGACATGGGCGTGCCCGCCCCGACGATCGCCGAGTCCGTCTTCGCCCGCTGCCTCTCCGCGATCAAGGAGGAACGCGTCGCCGCCTCGAAGATTCTCAAGGGCCCGGGCAAGAAATACCGCGGCTCGAAGAAGGCCCTCGTGCAGGCCATCCATGACGCGCTCTATTGCTCCAAGATCTGCTCCTACGCCCAGGGCTTCCAGCTCATGCGCACCGCGCAGAAGGAATACAACTGGAAGCTCAACTTTGGCGAGATCGCCCAGATCTGGCGGGGTGGCTGCATCATCCGCGCGGCGTTCCTCCAAAAAATCACCGAGGCCTACGCCCGCAACCCGAACCTCGCGAACCTGCTCCTCGACCCGTATTTCAACAAGACGGTGAAGAAGGCGCAAGCCAACTGGCGCAAGGTCGTCTCGCTCGCCGCGGAGTGCGGCGTGGCCGCGCCGACGTTCAGCTCCGCCCTCTCCTACTACGACAGCTACCGCTCGGCCCGCCTGCCCGCCAACCTGCTGCAGGCCCAGCGCGACTATTTTGGCGCCCACACCTACGAGCGCACCGATCAGCCGCGCGGGAAGTTCTTCCACCTCGACTGGCCCGAGCCGACCCGCCCGCAGATTTCAATCTGAACCAATGGCCGGTCCTACCGGCGATCTTAGTTGAATAAAACCTGCCGCATTCTCGTCTCACGGATATGAACCGAATCGTTTTGCTCCTCGCGCTCTGTGTCACGATGGCGACGGCGTGGGCCGACCGGCGCGACGGCGACCGCCGGGATGACGATCGGCGGCGGCGCGGGCCGCGCGTGATCGTCTACGAGGACGCCGGGTTTCGGGGTAGTTCCCTGGTGCTCCACCCCGGAGACACCCTGAGGAATCTCGACGAACTGAGTTTTCCCGACGGCGGACGCCTCAACGACAGCATCTCGTCCATCCGGGTCGAAGCGGGCGCGGAGATCTATGTGTATGTCAACGCCCGCTTCGACGGCCAGGTGATGCGCTTGACGGTCGATGCCCGCGATCTCAGCCGGGTGATGCTGCCCGAGAGCCGCTCGGCGAATTGGAACGACCGCATTTCATCGCTCCGGGTGGAGGAAAGCCGGCGCGGATCCGGCGTGGCGGACGCTGACACGATCATGCGGAACGCCTACCGCGACGTGCTCGGTCGCGACGTGGACGTGGCTGGTTTGGGCAATTTGCGGAGCCTGATCCTCGACCAGGGTTGGACCGAGGAAATGGTCCGCGACAACCTGCGGCGCAGCGCGGAGTTTCGTGGCGAAGGCGCCAATCGCGTGATTCGCCAGGCCTTTCTCGACGTGCTGGGCCGCGAACCCAACGGCCGGGAATGGGAGAACTACCGGAAATATCTTTTCGAGAAAAAATGGCTGGGCAACGAGGTGCGCGAGGACCTGAAGCGCAGCGAGGAATACCGCCGGAAACCAGGCGGTCAGTCAGACCGGGAAGACAAACCAACCGAACCGAGAAACCGGCGGAACTGACTCACGGCGCAGCCGTGCGGGCGGGAGCAACGGTGACGACGGTCTCGCGACCGAGAGCGGTGCCAGCGAGGACGCGGACCAAAACGCGGTAGTGTCCAGCCAGCGCGGCACTGGCCTGCGGCACTCCGTAGGTGGCCGCGGTGGCGCCGTGTGCGCCGAAGGCCGGGGTGTTGGTGGCAAGGAGGGCGTTGACGGCGGCCTCGAGCTTCGGTCCGGAATTGCGACTGGAAGCGCGATGGCCGCGGAGGTCGTCGACCGTGGCGAGGAAAGACAACTCCTCGCCTGGCGCGAGATCCGGCGGCGGCGGCCAGAAAAAGACGGAACGGCGCGGCATCGTCGGAGCCGAGCAGCTCATACTGGCCCGGGCGCGACGCGCGGGTCATCACAAAAGTGACCTCGGCGAGACCGTCCGCGCCGGTGACTTCCGCGCTGAGCTCCTGGCGTTGGAGGAGGGTGTAGCCATCGAGTTCGCGGACCAGGAAGGACAGCACGGCGGCATTGGCCGGAGCGGCGCGGGCGATGGACGGCGCCTGTGGCGGCGCGGACAGCGGCGCCGCCGCGCGCCAGAGGGCGTATTGCAACGGCGCGAGCGTGACGGTCACGCGGCCCTTTGCCTCGGCGGTGAGAGTCGTCTCCGGGTCAGCGGGAAAAACCCGGTTGAGGGTCGCACCAACGGGTTGGCTGGTCTGCAAGGCGACCCGGGCGGTGGACGGTGCGCGAGAAGGCAAACACGCCCGGGTGGCCGGTCGGTCGCACCAGCATCGCACCCCGGCTAAGCGCGGGTTGGGCCGTGCGCAGCGACGCCAAATCATGGATGACGCGATAGAAGGGGTGTTGTTCGTCGAACTTGTCGCCGGGCCCCGTGCGCGCGGGGCCGAACAACGCGGCCTTCTTGAAGTTCGGCGCTGAGGCGGCTACAGCTGAAGAAGGCGCGTTCCGCCGAAAGCCAGCGTGACAAAGTTCCCGGCTGGCACCTGGTGCGCGGCGCGCGCGGCGGCGAGATCGTGCAGCGGCGCGTCGATGGCCTCGTCCGTCAGTTGGAAGGTGCCGAAGTGCATGCCAATGGATAGCCGCGAACCGAGGGCCAGATGGGCGCGGACCGCTTCGTCCGGATTCATGTGCACCGGGGTCATGAACCACCGCGGCTCGTAGGAGCCGATCGGCAGCAGCGCGAGGGAAAACGGTCCCAGCCGGGCGCCGATTTCCCGGAAATCATCGCTGAACCCCGAGTCGCCGGCGAAATACATCCGGCCGGCCGGTGTCTTCAGGACAAAGCCGCCCCACAGGGTTTGGCAGCGATCCCACGGCGAACGCGCGGCGAAATGTTGCGCGGGCGTGCAGACAAGCTCGAGTTCGGGGCGCGCCAGATGCGCCTGCCACCAGTCGAGCTCGACTACGCGGACCACGCCGCGCCGCTCCAGCCAGGCCTTGTTCCCGAGGGTGGTGACGAACAGCGGCCGGTGTTCCTTCGCCAGCCAGCGCAAGGACGGCAGGTCGAGGTGATCGTAATGATTGTGGCTGACCAGCACGACATCGATGCGCGGCAGCTGCGCCAGCGCCATCGCGGGCGGTCGCGCGCGCTTGGGCCCGGCCCAAGAGAATGGTCCGGCGCACGCCGAGAAGATTGGGTCGGTGAGAAGGTTCAGCCCGGGCAGCTGCAGCAGGAACGTGGAGTGGCCGATGAAGGTGAGGGCGACCTGTCCGGTGGACACGGTGTCCGGCAGTTCCGGCACCGCGACCGCCGGCAGGATCTTGGGCCAGCGCGAACCTTGGCCGAGCACCAGACGCTGATACCACCACTTTGGCAGGGCGGAAAACGCCGGCGCTTGCGACCGGCCGCGAGGATTGAAAAACCGCTCTCCGTCGCAGTGATCACTGATGGTGAATCGGCGTGCAGGCATGGCTGCCATTCAGCGGCTCCGCGCGGAAAATTGCTCCAGGGAAGCACGGGCTTCCTCGATGAAAGGCAGCTCTTCTTTCAACAAGAGCCGGACCCCCAGCGAGGCCGCTAGAGGCTGCAACGCGAGAAACCAATCCGACCGGTGAATGGAAATAGACGCAGGCCGGGCGCCGGCACGGCGCATCGCTTTCGCCAAGATGGACAAGACGAGGTCACCCCAGGAACTATCGCGGGCGGCCATTTCGATAACATAGACAAATCCCGTGCGGCCATCGACGACGAGTCCGCCTTTGGGAAAATACGGTCGGGCGTCATCCGCCACCGGGCGGGAGAAGTTGAACAGATCAAACTCCATCATGGTGTTTTTTGGCTGGGGCAACAGCATGAGGTCGGACAACCAGCCGGCGGCGGGTTGCGGAGGCGCCGGTTTTTCAAGCGGGGGCAGCTGCCACCGGCGCCACTCCACTTGGGAAAGACGCAGGGGTCCGGCAAGCGCCTCGCGCATCACGACCGTAGGTAAAAGGTCGTCCTGTTGGTTGCAGGGCGCGAAAAAGTCAGGCTTCTGCGCGGCGAGCTCCAGGCAGGCCAGAGTAGCCCGAAGCCCGTTGGTGAGTTCCCGGGCCTCGGCTTCGTCGATAAACCAGGGGAACAACCCAGGACTATGGGAACGAAAACAGGGCCAGGCGCAGCGCTCGCGCGGTTTGGGGGCGTGACCAAGCGCGGCCAGGATGACGAGTTCCTCCGGCGCAAGGGCCTTCTTCGCGCCCCAATCCAACATGAGCGCATCCTGCAGGAATATGGCATCACGTCCGATGACATCCATGGCCGGCACGCTTTCGAAGAGAAAACGCAAGCCGGCTTCTCCTCGGTAGAGCACCAGGCCAAAAACCTGCCTGGCGGCGCCAAGCACCGAGGGAAACCAGGAACGTTGCTGATCATCGATCAGCGCAAAGAGGTCTCCGTCATG
>JAYVZM010000159.1:0-5329 GCA_043783345.1 Verrucomicrobiota bacterium | reverse complement strand
TGACGCCCACCTCCGACGCGGATCGGCGGACGCTCATCCGCCGCGCCACGTTCGATCTCATCGGCCTACCCCCGACGCGGCAGGAGGTCGATACCTTCCTCGCGGACCAATCGCCCGACGCCTTCGCCAAGGTCGTCGACCGCCTCCTCGCCTCGCCGCAATACGGCGAGCGCTGGGCCCGCTACTGGCTCGATATCGCCCGTTACTCCGACACCAAGGGTGACGCGCCCAAGCGCAACGACCCGCGCTACCCGCACGCGTGGACCTACCGCGACTACGTCATCGACGCCTTCAACTCCGACAAGCCCTACGACCGGTTCATCCTGGAGCAGCTCGCCGCCGACCGCCTCGTCGCCGACGCCGAGAGCAAGGCTCGGGCGAGAAAGCAGGAGCCGCCCAACGACCGCCGCGTGCTGGCCGCCCTCGGGTTCCTCACCCTCGGCAACCAGTTCGACGGCCGGCGCGACGACGTCATCGCCGACCAGATCGATGTCACGACCAAGGCCTTCCTCGGCCTCACCGTCGCGTGCGCCCGCTGTCACGATCACAAGTTCGATCCCATTCCCACGAAGGACTACTATTCGCTCTATGGCGTGTTCGCCAACACCCTCATCCCGGCACAGCCCACCCAGGAGCCCACCCTGCTCGCGAGGGTGCCCCAGACGCCCGAGCTGCTCGACTACCTGGCCAAAAGCGAGGAGCTGAAGAAAAAGGCGGCCGATCTCCAGCAGCAGTTCCTCGACTTCCGCCGCTCCCGCGACCGCGACCCGCAGAAACGCCGCGAGCTCGTCCGCTCCGAGGCGCTGCTCCAGCGCGAAATGGGCGACCTCGAGCTGAACCATCCCGGCGCGCCGGCGCGCGCCAACGCCGTCTCCGATGCGCCGCGCTCGCACGACTACCCGGTGCTCCTCCGCGGCGAACCGCAGAACAAGGGCCCCGAGGTGCCGCGCCGTTTCCTCGAGGTCCTCTCGCCCGATCCGGCGCAACGCCCGGTGTGGACGAAGGGCTCGGGCCGCGGCGACCTCGCCCGCGCCATCACCAATCCGAAAAATCCCATTACCCCCCGGGTGCTCGTGAACCGGCTCTGGCAGCAACATTTCGGCGCCGGCTTCGTCAACACACCCGACGACCTGGGCAACATGTCCTCGCCCCCGACCCATCCCGAGTTGCTCGATTGGCTCGCGGCCGGTTTCATCGAGTCCGGCTGGTCCATCAAGCAGCTCCAGCGCACCATCGTGCTGAGCAGCACCTACCAGCAGGGTGCCGCCGCCAACCCGGCCGCCGTGGCCGCGGACCCCGAAAACAAATTGCTCTGGCGCGCCAACCTCCGGCGGCTCGATTTCGAGGAAGTCTACGACTCCCTCCTCGCCATCGCCGGCACGCTCGATCGCACGGTCGGCGGCAAGTCCATCCTGCCCGCCAGCGATGCCTTCGGCCGGCGCCGCTCGCTCTACACCTACATCGACCGCCGCAACCCGCCCGAACTGCTCACCCAGTTCGACTTCCCCAATCCCGACACGCCCACCGGCAAGCGCTACGGCACCACGGTGCCCCAGCAGGCCCTCTTCCTGATGAACAGCCCGCTGGTCGTCGAGACCGCCCGCCAGCTGACCCACCGCCCGGAGTTTGCCGCCCTCGACCGCGACGAGGATCGCGTCACCTCGCTCTACCTCGCCATTTTCCAGCGCCCGCCGACCGCCCCGGAGGTGCAGCTCGGCGTCCGTTACGTGCGCGCCAATCCGGGCGGCAAGGCGCTCGATCTCCCGGAACCACCAGCCCGGAAGAGCGCCCGCGAAAAGGCCCAGGAGGAACGCCGGGCGCGCCAGACCGCCGCCAACCCGGCCGCCAAATACGCCGCCGACCAGCGCCCGGTCGGATCGAACATCACGCCCGGCGGCCCCGAGGACGCGTGGACCAAGCTCGCCCACGCCCTCTTCCAGACCAACGAGGCGATGTTCGTGAACTAGGGCGCGCGGAAATCGCTGGCCCGAGCCGAACGAAAGGCGCTCAGGGTGTGCTGCGGGCCGCTCCGGGAGCAGATTCGCTGTCCAATCCCTTCAACATGGGAACGACGTGCTTTTCGAAGCACGCGGGGCAGATACCGTGGCTGAAGTTGCTGTTCGTGTGGCGCGTGATATAGTGTTCGACACTGTCCCAATAGTTTTTGTCGTCGCGAATGCTTTTGCAGTAGGAGCAGATGGGGAGCAGTCCGTTGAGTTGTTTCACCTCGGCGAGCGCGGCCGTCAGTTCACGGTTGGTCGCGTCGAGCTCGGCGGTGCGCTCGCGCACCCGGCGGTCCAAATCGACGTTCAGCTCCTGAATCCGACTGTGGGCTTGCTGCACCGCTTCAAGCGCCTGCTGCAGTTCGGTGTTTTTTTCCTCGAGCTTCGCCACCAGCACGGCGCTGTATTGCTGGACGAGGAGCGCATCGTCGGGCAGGTCCGAGGGGCGCGCCGTCCCGCCGGCGGCGGGAACCTGCAACGCCTGCAGGATGACGGCGATCGGCGCCGGCTTCGCAATGAACTGGTCCGCGCCGACCGTGTCGCTCAATTGCACGTCGCCCGGCGAGATGTAGGTGCTGCTGTAGAGGATAAAGCGCAGATCGCGGAGCGCCGGGTTCTTTCGCACTTCGTGACAGAGCCGGTAGCCATCCATCCGGGGCATGAGGATGTCCGAGAGGACCGCATCGAGCGGTTCGCGCGAGAGCACCTGCAGGGCTTCGATGCCATCGGCGGCCTCGACCACCACAAAACCTTCCGCCTCCAGCTGGACGCGGAGCAGTTTGCGGTTGGCCGCAACGTCATCGACGATGAGGATGTTCATGGCTTGGTGGCGGGAGCGGGAACGCTCCCGCCCAGCGTGAAATGAAAGGTCGCGCCCTGCTGGGGGGCGCCTTCGGCCCAAATCCTGCCGCCGTGCCGGCTGATGATGCGGTGCACGGTTGCCAGACCGATGCCCGTTCCTTCGAAATCAGCCAGGGAGTGCAGGCGCTGGAAAGCGCCGAAGAGTCTGCTCGCGTAGGCCATGTCGAACCCGGCGCCGTTGTCGCGCACGAAAAAAGCGCGCTGCCCGCCGGATTCGCCGGCGCCGAACTCGATTCGCGGGCGGGCGGTCTTGCGGGTGAACTTCCACGCGTTGGCCAGCAGATTGGTGAGGACGACGCGGAGCAACCGCGCGTCCGCTTCGCCCGTCAAATCCGGCTGAACGACGAGCTCCGTCGCGCCGCCCGGATTGGCCTGCGTCAGCTCGTCGAGCCCGGTTTGCGCCAAAACACTGAGGTTGAGCGGCTGGCGGCGGATTTCCGCGCGGGTGGCCTTCGACAGCGCCAGCAGGGCGTTGATCAATTCTGACATCTGGCCGGTGGCGGCCACCACCCGCTGCAGATCGTCCCGACTGGCTTCACTGAGTTGCCCGGGACGGTTCAGCACGGACTGGCTGAAGCCGCCGATGGTGCGCAACGGCGCGCACAGATCGTGCGAGACGGAGTAGGAAAACGACTCCAGCTCCCGATTGGCCACTTCGAGCTCGGCGGTGCGCGTGCGCACGCGGTGTTCGAGCTCCTCGTTCGTCTGGCGGAGCTGGGCTTCGACCTCCTCGAGCTGTTTCGTCCGGGTGAGGAATTTGTGGTTAACCTCCAGCACCGTGTTCTTGGTTTCCTCCAGCTCCTGGTTTTGCCGCTCGAGTTCGCGGATCAGATGCGCGCTGTAGGGCCGCGTTTCCTCCAAATGCTGCACCGGGTTGGCGACCGCACCCGGATGCCGGCAGCCTTGCCGCAGGACCTGGTTGAAAGCCGCGAGGAGGGTGTCCACGGGGGCGGGCTTCTTGAGGAACAGGTCGGCGCCAAAGCCCAGCGCGAGCTGCTGGCTGCTGTTCGAGGCAAACGTGTTCGAATACAGAATGCACGGGATCGCCTTGAGCCGTTCGTTTTTGCGCATCGCATGGCAGAGCTGGTAGCCGTCCATGTTCGGCATGAGGACATCGGAGATGACGACGTCCACCGGTTCATGTTCCAGCACGGCCAGCGCCTGCACGCCGTCACCGGCCTCGCACACGGTCATGCCTTCGGCCTCCAACTGCGTGCGGAGCAGTTTCAGGTTCGTGGGCTGATCGTCGGCGATGAGGATATTCATGGGGCGGCGGGCGGGTTCACCGCGATCAACCGGTCCGGTCCCGTCGGCGGCTTTCCCGGAGCCGGCGCAGCGCGCAATTCGGCGTTCGCCTTCGACAGCTCGGCGATGCGCTCATGCGCGCGCTCCAGCTTTTGCTCCGTCAGTTCCAGGGTGGCATTTTTGTCGTCCAGTTTCTTGAGCAGCGCGGCATTGTGCTGCTTGAGGACGATGGCCTCGGCCGGCGGGGCCGGGAGCATGCTCTGGAACGAGGCGTCGCGCAGCGCGGCGATCAGCGCGGGCACCGGGGCCGGCTTGGTCAGATACCGGTTGGCCCCCACACTCCACGCGAGCTGCATGTCCGCCGCCGCCGTGTAGGTGCTGGTGTAAAAGATGAACGGCAGCGCGCTGAACCGCTCGTGCTTCCGCACCGCCAGGCACAGTCCGAATCCGTCGAGCTTGGGCATGAGGATGTCCGAGATGATCGCTTCCACCCGCTCGCGCTCGAGGACCGCGAGCGCCTCGACGCCGTCGCCGGCCTCGAGGACGGTATGGCCTTCGGCCTCAAGCTGGGCGCGGAGCAGCTTGCGGTTCGTGGCGTGATCGTCTGCGATGAGAATGTTCACGGATCGGAATCCTCAGCGGTGAGGGCGGGGGTCTGGTTTTCCGGCTCATTTCCCCGGCCATCGCGCCGGGCGGGTGCCGCGGGCCGATGGGCTTCAATCCCCGGAAATTTCGCCGGAACTTCCGCCGGTTTCACCGGACAGCCCCCGAGAAACGCCGCGACCTGGGCGGGAAATTTCCGCGTGTCGATCGGCTTGGTGATGTAACCATCGCAGCCGGCGCCGAGTGCCTTCTGGTCGTCGCCCTTCATCGCGAAGGCGGTGAGCGCGACGATGCGGATATGGCGGGTGCGTTCGTCGGCCTTGAGTTTGCGCGTGAGCGTGAGCCCGTCCATGCCGGGCAGGGCGATGTCCATGAGGATCAGGTCGGGCAGGGTGTCGGCGAGGACGATCTGCGCCTCCTCGGCGTCCACGGCCTTGAGAATGTCGTGGCCCTCGAACTCAAGCACGTCGGAGACGAGCTTGAGGTTGATGGGGTTGTCGTCGACGACGAGGATTTTGGCGCTCATGCGGCCTCGTTTTGGTCGGTCACCACCGGCAGGACGACGGTGAACACGCTGCCCTTGCCCAGCTCGCTTTCCACGCTGATGCGGCCGCCCT
>JAYVZM010000158.1:0-5344 GCA_043783345.1 Verrucomicrobiota bacterium | reverse complement strand
CCGCCGAAGTTGCGACGGATGGACCTTGTCGAAAGGACAGGGGAGGGCAGGACGGGTGGAATCCATGTTTGTCGCAGAATGCCTTGACTACGGAGGGAATTCCACAGTTACAAGGGGCTTTTATTAGCACTTCCTGCATGACTCCAACCAGCCAGCACCCCTCCCTCCATTATGTCTGACGGCAAAGTGATTGAAGTGGAGGGCAAGATCATGACCGTCCTCCCGGGCACGATGTTTCGCGTGCAACTCGACAACGGCCACATGGTGCTGGCTCACATCTCTGGCAAGCTCCGCAAGCATTTCATCAAGATCGCCGCCGGCGACAAGGTGAAGATGGAGATGAGCCCCTACGATCTCGACAAGGCGCGCATCACCTACCGCATCCGCGAAACCAACCTTCCGCCCCCGGGGCCCCGCCGGCCCCGCCGTTACTGACCTGCGGCGGTTAGCGCGAAATGAAAACCCAGCGCGCTCCACGGGAAGAGATCGATCACATCGCGCGCGCTCCCGAAGATTTTCAGGAGGACATCCGTGCCTATCTCAATACGATAGCATTGGAACGCGGGCTTTCAAAAAACACCGAGGTATCCTACCGGAGTGATCTGATCCAAGCCGCCCGGTTCCTTAAAAAGCACGGCGCCGCGAACTGGGCCAAGGTTTCCGCGAAACAGCTCACTGCCTGGTTGCACTGGCTGAGCGACCGGAAGTTCGCCGGCTCCAGCCAGGCCCGCAAGCTCACCGCCGTCCGCATGCTCTGCCGGCACCTGGTCCGGGAGCGCATCCGCGACGATGATCCCACCGCGTTGCTCGCCGGACCCAAGATCCGCCGCAAGCTCCCGCAGACCCTCTCCGCGGCCGACATGGGGAAGTTGCTCGCGGCGCCTACCGGCGCGGATGCCTATTCCGTCCGCGACCGCGCCATGCTGGAACTTTTCTACTCCAGCGGCCTCCGCATTTCCGAACTGAGCGGACTTTCCCTGCAACAGGTGGACCTGGAGCACGGGTTTGTGCGCGTCTTTGGCAAGGGTTCCAAGGAACGCGTCGTCCCGCTCGGCGGCAAGGCCCGCGACGCGGTCGTCACTTATCTGACGTCCAGCCGGCCCCGGCTCGTCAAGCCGCGCACCGGCAGCGAACTCTTCATCAGCGAGCGCGGTCGGGCCATCTCCCGGAAAACCCTCTGGTTCATTGTCAAGAAATACGCCCGGCGCGCCGGTCTCGCCAAGACCGTCAAGCCCCACCTGCTCCGTCACACCTTCGCCACCCACCTGCTGGGCGGCGGCGCTGATCTCCGCGCCATCCAGGAGATGCTCGGCCACGCCAGCATCGGCACCACGCAGATCTACACGGCGGTGGAAAATTCCCGGTTGCTTGACCAGCATGCGCGGCATCATCCCCGCAATCGCCTGAAGAAATAGTTGCCGCAGCCCTTCGGAAAGATCACGGCCGGCCGGGCCAGATTTCCGGTGGCCAGGCATAGCTACCGGGCTTGATGAAGAGCAAGGGTCCGGCGGCGCCGGCCGGCCGCAGCACGCCGATGCCCGGATCAGGCGCCGCCCAAGCCTGGAGTCTGGTCCAGCCGGCCGCGTGCATGACCGCCGCTGTCGTGGCCCCGCCTTCCATCAGCAGGCGGGACACGCTGGCCCTTCCGAGAATGCCGCCGACGGTCTCCGCCAGCTTTTGCACGAGCGCGCCCGAGGTCTGTCCGCGGCTCGCGGGGCCGTCGCCGATGCCGATCAACACCCGGTTGGCCATGCGCAGGATCTGAACGATGGCTTCGATCTCATGAGGCAGCGCAAAATCGGGTATGCCATGCGCCACCGCCTCCGCCTGGCGCTGCGACCAGGATGCGGCGCTGCCGCAAACACTCAGGGACAGGCCGCCCGTTTCCGGCATCAGCCGCAAGGGGGGGCGGACCGCGACCCGCAGCTGCAGCAGGGCTTCGAAAAAATCCACGCCACCGACTGGCAGTGTGTCGCCGTCCACCAAGGCAGCATGGCTTCGGATATCGGCGGCCGATTCCACGTCGGGCGTCTCCACGCCGGTCAGATCGCCGCCGAGCAGTTCCCTCAGCCGCGAAGTCTTGCGCGGATGCTCCGGATCGCGGGCGAACAGCGTCTCATGCAACGGCACGCCGGCGATGAAACAGGTTCCACCCCGGACGATGCGCTTGCGGGAGGGGTTGGCGGAAAGGACGACGATGCGGTTTTTGCCTGCGGCCCGCGCCGCCGCCCGGGCTTCCGCCAGCACCGGGCCGCGCAGGACGGAATCACATTTCTTGAAGATCCAACCGGGCTTGGCCGCTATGATATTTTGTGTGACCGCCGCCACGATCCGGGCCGCCTGCTCGGCTGGCAGCGCACGCGTGTCAGTGGCCACACAGACGACCTCCGCCTCGGTCCCGGGGGTGAATTCTGTTTGCACCTCGGCGCTGAGGCCGTGCCGCAGGGCCGCGCCCGCCAGTTCGGCGGCGCCGCTCAGGTCGTCTGCAATCACCACGATCATGCGGCGGGCAAGCTGAGCCGGGCGGCGAACCGCACCGCCTCACGGAGACTGTTGGGATTCGCCTTGCCCTGCCAGGCGATGTCGAAGGCCGTGCCGTGATCCACGCTGGTGCGGACGACCGGCAGCCCGAGCGTGGTGTTGATGGCGGAGTCGAAGGCGAGGGCCTTCAGCGGAATGTGCCCCTGATCATGATACATGCAGATGTAGGCATCGGTCTGTTTGCGCCGGCCCGCGAGGAAAGCGGTGTCGGGCGGCAACGGACCCTCGATCGACCAGCCCCGCGCGCGTGCCGCGGCAATGGCGGGTTTGATGAATCGTTCCTCCTCGCCCTGCCCGAAGAGTCCGTTCTCCCCGGCGTGCGGATTCAATCCGCAGACGACGAGCCTGGGTGCGCGGTCCCGGATGCGTTGCATGGCGGCGGCGGTGAGCTCGATGACGTCGAGAATGCGCTGCACAGTGAGCAAGCCGGGCACCTCGTGGTAGCCGACATGCACCGTGGCAAAACTGCAGGTCAGTTCGGGGGAGGTGAGCATCATGCACGAGCGCGCGGCCTTCATCCGCTCCGCGAAAATTTCGGTGTGCCCGGGATACTTGTGTCCGGCGGCGTGCATCGCCTCCTTGTTCAACGGTGCGGTGGCGACGGCATCCACCTGTCCCGCCAGTCCGGCCTCGATGCTGGCGATGACGTAACGGAAGGCCGCGTCGCCGCACCGGGCGTCCACCCGGCCGGGAACGACGGAGTCGGCCTGGATGCATTGCAGATCGAACACCGAGGGGCCGGTGAGGGGGGCGGGCCAGCTTGCCCGGTCGAGCACCGGCGCGGTGAATGGGAGCTTCAGTTGTGCCGCCACCCGGCGGAGCACACCGGCATCGCCGAAGACCACGGGGATGCAATGAGCCGCCAGCGAAGTGTCGTTGAGCAGGTGCAGGCAGATTTCCGGCCCGATCCCGGCCGGGTCGCCCATCGTGATGGCAATGCGACGGGACGGATTCATGCGGGGCCTTGGATGTCGTCGATCTCGGCCGTGCCGATAACGCCGCGCGACCGCTGCCAGCGGTCGACCCCGAGCACGGCCAGCGGACACAGCAGCGCCGTGGTGAGGACCGCGATCGATATCTGCGCGGTCGCCGTCCCTACGATGGCTTGAAAGGCCGCGGCATTCGGTGATCCCGCCGCCGCCGCCGCCGCCGCGATCGCGGCCGGCGTGGCGGCGGCGTTCCCCGCCACACTGGCCTCGGCCATCGACGAGATGCGCGAGCGATAGCCAAACACGGTCAGCGACACCCACATTGCGCCCCCGGTGATGAGGGTGGTCATCACGCCGAGCGCCACGCCGCCGAGCAGGAGGTTCCATTGGGCAAACACCGCGAGGTTCATGCCGGCCCCGAGGGCGAAGGCGAAGAAAGGCACGACCAGCTTTTCGCCCGGCCGGAAGAACGCGCGCAGGTCTTCATCCAGATTTCCCAGCACCATGCCCAGCGCCAGCGGGAGCAGCACGGCGAGAAAGACCACGACAGGGAAACGCTCCCCCATCAACCCCAGCGCGATCATGGTCAGGAACGGCCCGTCGTTGAGGGACAGCACCGACAGGGCGCCGACGTCGCTGCGGTTGCCATACTGCCCGGTCAGGGCGGCGAAGAGCCCGCCGTTGCCGTTCGTCATCGCCGCCACGATGGCCACGGTGGAAAGCCCGAGGAAGCCGTGGAAGGGGTCGGACATTTTTCCGAGCGCAATGCCCACCACCGCACCCGCCATGAACTTGCTGCCGGTGAGCAGCGCGCCTTTGCCCAGCGCCCGCGCACCGATCTTCACCGTCATCTGGGTGCCGACGCAGAACAGAAACAGGGCGATGAGGGTCAGGGCTCCGGTCTTGAACAGGCTTTCCGTGAACGAGGTCACGCCCTCCGCCGGCACCGCGCCCAGCCGGAGAAACTCAAAATGCCCGTTCTTCGCCGGCGAAGCGCCCAGGAATTTCAGCGCCCGCTCGATCACCGGCAGGTGGGCCTGATCCAGCGTGTTGCAGCCGGCCCCCAGCAGCAGCGGCCCGAGCATCAACCCGCCGGGGATGCGTTCGAGGGTGGCTTTGAGTCTCATCGGAGTGGGGGCGCGCTGGGCCGAGGACGCCAGCTTCGCCGCCGGACGTCAAGGGCCGCTCCGTTGATAAGGCCCGCGCCGCCCGGTTCGCGGGTTCGACGTCAGCCCGCGGTCGCGGGGTAAAGGACGGCGAGTTTGCGCACGGTGGTCAGGTTGCGCATGGAGGTCGTGGGCAGTTTGAGCGCGCGCATTTGCGGCGAGGCCCAGACTTTCGATTCGTTGGATTTTATCCGGCAGAGCCAATAGAATTCCCGGCCCTCGACGCAGAAATCATCCACGTCGGTCCGGCAGGCGCGCAGCTTGCGGGCCTGATCGGTGCTGAGCGCGTCCTTCAGGAAAACCGCATACACGGTGTGGGCGGGGTGCTCGAGATCGGCCTGGGCAAAGGGCCGGAAGGCGGCCACCGCCGCCACCTCCGCCCGTGTGCGGACAAAGGTGTCCACCTCGTAGCCGAGGGCCTTCCGCAGGTTGGTCTCGATCGTTTGCTCGAGCGGGCGGCGGTCGGCGGCCTTGCTGGCGAAGATCACGTTGCCGCTTGCGATGAACGTCGTCACGTCGGAGAACTTCATTCTCGCGAACAATGCCCGCAACTCGGCCATCTCGGGCCGGCGCTTGCCCAGGTTGATCCCGCGGAGAAAGGCGATGTGGTGGGGCATGCGACGGCTGGCGTGGGACGAAGGTTAGCGACGGTCCGAAGAGCAGGTCAAGCCGCCGGCGGATTCCGGTCGATTGACCCTCGCGCCGGCC
>JAYVZM010000157.1:0-5382 GCA_043783345.1 Verrucomicrobiota bacterium | reverse complement strand
TCGACGGCGACCACCCGTCGCACATCGTCAAGCCGATCATCCACAAGAACCGGCGCGAGATCGCCACCTCCTTCGAGAAAAACGGCCTCGGCGCCTACGACGACGACCCGCAGACCATCACGCGCCGGGCCCGCCAGTTTCTGCGCGGCAAATACCTTGCGGCCGACGTCGGCCTGACCGGTGCGAACTTTGTCAGCGTCGAGAGCGGCCGGCTCGTGCTCGTGACCAACGAGGGCAACTCCCGCTTCTGCCTAGCCGCCACCAAGTGCCACATCGCGATGGTCGGCATCGAGAAGCTCGTGCCGCACGACCGCGACCTCGGGCTTTTCCTCAACCTGCTCGCGCGCAGCGCCACCGGCCAGCAACTGACCGTCTACACCGAATTCATCTCCGGCCCGAAATCCGCGATACAGCCCGACGGCCCGGAGGAGATGCACGTCATCTTCGTCGACAACGGTCGCACCGCTGTGCTGGCCAGCGAGTGCCGTGACATCCTCCGCTGCATCCGCTGCGGTGCGTGCCTGAACGTCTGCCCCGTCTACCGGCAGGCGAGCGGGCACGCCTATCGCAGCGTCTATCCCGGGCCGGTGGGCGCGGTGCTTTCGCCGCTGCTGGCGGGCGAGAAATTTTCCGAACTGGCGGATCTGCCGAAGGCCTCGTCGCTTTGCGGCGCCTGCCACGAGGTCTGCCCGGTCAATATTCCCATTCCCGACCTGCTGCTGCGGCTGCGCGAGAAGGGCAAGCGGGAGGGATCGTCCGCCGCCGCCGCCGGCACGCCGCCGATGGGCGCCTGGGCGCTGCTTGCGTCGCAGCCGGCCGCGTGGAAGGCCGCGCTGTTCGGCGGCAAGATCATCAATTACCTGCCGACGAAATGGCTCCCGATCCCGCCGCTGCGGGCCTGGGAGGCGAAGCGCACCTTGCCCGAGTGGCGTGGCGGCAATTTCAGGAAATGGCTGAAAAACCGGAAAAAGTGAGACTCCAGTCAATGAACCAATCAATTTTAACAGGAGGAAACGGAGATAACAGAGAGGTCTGGCTCCTTGGATTTGTTTTCTCAGTTCCCTCTGTTGCCTCCTGTAAAATCCTCTGATGTCTTCCGATCGCGAAAAGATTCTCTTTCGTGTGCGCGCCGCCCTGACGCCGTTGCCGCAGCGCGCGGCCTTGCCCGACTGGTCGGCCGAACTTGTGATCATGCGGCAGGCGCGCGGCGCCGCCGATGCCTGGGCGCTGTTTGCCGAACGGCTGCGCGGCGTCAACGGCACGCCGTTGACCGCGAGTGCCGAACTCGTGGCCCTGCTTGAGAAAAACAACTGGCGGCACGGCTATTGCGATCCGGCGCTCTGGCCGCGGCTGGCGCCGGCTTTTCCGGCGACGATCACGGTCGAGACGGTTTTCGACCGCACCCGGGTCGACGATTATCTCTTCGGCCTCACGCGCGCGTCGGCCGCCATTGCGGAGACTGGCACCCTGGTGTTCACCGATGCCGATACTTCCTATCGCCTCGCCGCGCTCACACCTTGGGTGCATGTGGCGGTGCTGACGCGCGACCAGATCTTCATCGACGTTCCGCAAGCCGTGGCCGCGTTGCCCAAGGACCCGAACATCATCTGGTGCACCGGGCCGTCGAAGACCGCCGACGTCGAGGGCATACTAATCGAAGGGGTGCATGGACCGGGCATCCAGGTGGCGCTGCTGATGGACTAACTGTCGGCCGACCAGCCCTGAACTAGCCCGCATGTTTCACACGCTTGCGGACGTTAATTGCACATCCCGCCCTGGCGGGCACCCTCGCCGGAGGGGATTCATGACACTGCACGCAAAAACCCCCTCTTGGAGAGGAGTGGCGCGGCTTGTCGGCCGTAGGCCTGGCGAAGGCTGAAGCGCCAGGGTGTGTGGATATGTCATCGGTGATTGCTAAATATTCAGCCTGGCCCGGATATCCGGCCAACTGGACAAGCTCGAGCGCCGCGGCCTGACCGGCGCCACCGCTCGGGGACGCGGCCTCTGGGGGGGAATCCCATTTTTTCTGACAAAATCCTCGCGCTGCGTCACCGAAGCCTTTGATTCGTAGGCTCGTGCTTCCCCCTCGGGCGGCGCCTCGTATGCCCGTCACCCCCGCTCGCAATCGTGCCGATGACTTCTTGCGCCGCTTTCCGATGATTTGCGGCGGAGTGGTGTCGCTGGCAGGTCTGACCGGTCTGGCCAGCGGCGCCGTGGCCACGGCCTTGGGACTGAATCCCGTGGTGGCTCTTTGCTATTTGCTGTTGGGGGCGGCGCTCGCGGGGCACGGCGGGAAATCATCGCGCTTGCGGTTGGCGGACCGCTGGCTGGCCGGCGTGGTGCTCGCAGTCTGCCTCTCGAGCCTCGGCCTGACCTTGCGGCAATTGTATCTGGCTTCTCCCCCGGAGGGCACCTGGCTGGCGGCACTGCCGGGATCGGGGTTCATGGCCCTCGGCACCGGGGTCGCATTTGTCTTCGGCAGCCTTTCGCTGCTGGTCTCGAGCGAATCATCCCAACGGCGGCGGTTGGCCTGGTCCGCGTGGCTGGCTATCGCCGTGATGGTGATGGCGATGATTTCCCTGCTGGCAGCGCTGTTCGGGCTGCAGGTCCCGGTCGGCCCCGACGAACCCATCCGCATGGGGTTGCAGCCGGCCGTCGGCCATCTGTTGCTCGGCATCGGCCTGCTGGGTCTGCGGCCGAAGGACGATTTCATGCGGGTCTTCACGGCCGACAACGTCGTCGGCCTGTTTGCGCGCCGGATGATCGTGCTGGTGCTGCTGCTGCCGCCGGTGCTGGGGCTGCTGCGGTTGAATCTCCGGGGCTATCGCGAATTGGATGTCCGGGAGGGCATGGCCCTCTTCACCGTCGTCTACATGCTGGCCGGCACCCTGATCACCCTGCGGGCGGCGCGGCTGGCCGGCCGGCTGGAGGAACAGCGCGAGGAGGCGGAGGAAAAGCAGGCGCGGCTGCTGGCCCAGCTGCAGCAGCAGGCCGCCGGCTTGCAGGAGCAGGTGGCGGTGCGCACCCGCGAACTGGAGGAAGCCAACCGGCACCTCCATGCGGCCGCGCGCATCAACACCCAGCTTTCGCTCGTCGCCAGCCACACGACGAGCGGAGTGATCATCGCCGACGCCCGGGGTTGCATCGAGTGGGTCAACAAGGCCTGGGAGCACATGTCCGGCTACAAGCTGGCCGAGGTGGTGGGCCGGCAGCCCGACCAGTTTCTCCGCGGGCCCGAGACGGACGCGGAGACCTCGCGGCGGGTGAGCCAGGCGATCCAGCAGGGCGAGTCCTGTTACGAGGAAATCCTGAACTACGCGAAGGACGGGCGGCCCTACTGGCAGATTCTCGACATCGAGCCGGTGCGCAACGAGGCGGGCGGGATCGTTAACTTCATTTCCGTGCTGACCGACATCACCCAATACCGGGAGTCGCAGCAGCAGTTGCAGGGTCTGACCGAACGGCTGCAGCTCGCGCTGCTCTTCTCCGGCTATGGCGTCTGGGAGGTGGATGTGCGCACCGGCCGGATGACGTGGGACTCGCGCATGTTCGAGATCTACGGGTTGCTCCCCGATGAGTTCGACGGCACGCGCGACAGCTGGCGCCGGTGCGTCCACCCGGAGGACCTGCCGATGGCCGAGCAGAAATTTGCGACCCTGGTTTCCCGCAATGACGCGCGGTATGACATGGAGTTCCGGATCATCCGGCCGCGGGATGGCGCGCACCGTTACCTCGAGGCCCGGGGCTACCTCCAGCGGGACGAGAGCGGCCGCCCGTTGCGCGTGATCGGGCTGAACCGGGACATCACCGCGGAGCACCAGCAGCGGGAACAGCTGCGCGCCTACACCGAGCGGCTGCAACTGGCGCTCCGAGCCTCCGGCTACGGGGTGTGGGACATGGATGCGCTGGCGGGCAAGATTTATTGGGACGCGCGCCAGTGCGAGATCTACGGGGTCAAGCCCGACGAGTTTGACGGCACAACGGAAGCCTGGCTCCGGCTGATCCACCCCGATGACCGGGAAAAGACCGAGGCCAGCATCAAGGCCACGGTGGAATCGGGCGACGAGTTCAACAATGAGTTCCGCATCGCCACGCCGGGCGGAATGATCCGCCATATCGAGAGCCACGGGCATTTGCGGCGCGATCCGGCCGGCCGGCTGATCCGCGCGGTGGGCATGGATCGCGATGTCACCGGGGAGAAGGAGATGCAGGAGGCGCTGCGCCTCGCCGAGCAGCGCTGGCAGCTGGCGCTCGCCGGCACCAACGACGGCGTGTGGGACTGGAACGTGGCCAGCGGGAACATCTTTTTCGACCAGCGCTACGCCGAGATCCTGGGCTTCCCCCTCGAGGAACTCCCCCAGGACGACCGGAGCTGGATGGTGCGCGTGCATCTGGACGACTTGTCGGAGGCGATGGCGGCGCGCGACGCCCACCTCGCGGGCAAGTCCGCGCTCTACTCGGCGGAACACCGGATTCTCACCAAACCCGGCGAATGGAAATGGGTGCTCGGGCGCGGCAAGGTGGTGGCCCGCGACAGCACCGGCCGGGCCCGGCGCATGGTGGGCACGCTAAGCGACATCTCGGAGCGCAAGCAGCTCGAGCAAACCTTGCGCCGCAACCAGGAACTGGCCGACCACGTTGGCCGCCTGGCCATGATCGGCGGCTGGGAATACGATCTGCGCGACAACACGCTCTACTGGTCCTCGAGCGTCCGGCGCATCCACGAGGTGTCGGACGACTACGTGCCGCATCTGGATGCCGCCCTGGAATTCTTTGCCCCGGAAATGCGTTCCATCCTGCAGACGGCCTTTTCCCGCTGCATGAATGAAGGCGAGCCCTACGATGTCGAGCTGCCGTTGATCACCGCCACCGGCCGGCGCATCTGGGTGCGCACCCTGGGCCGGGCCGAGGCGCACAGCGGCCGCCGGATCCGGCTCTACGGGGCTTTTCAGGACATCACGGCGCGCCACGATGCCGAGGTGTCCCGCCGCCAGCTGGAGACGCAGCTCTTCCAGGCGCAAAAAATGGAAACCCTCGGCACGCTCGCCGGCGGCATCGCGCACGATTTCAACAATCTCCTCACCGGCATCATGGGCTACCACGATCTGGCCGCCGATGTGCTGCCCGAGGACCACCAGGTGCGCGGCTACCTCGCCGAAGCCCGGCAGGCCAGCCTGCGCGCGCGTCAGCTGGTCGAGCAGATCCTCACTTTCAGCCGGCAGCAGGAATCGCCCGAGCGCATGCCCATCGACCTGGGGTTGCTGGTCGGCGAGGCCCAGCGCTTCCTCCGCGCCACGCTGCCGTCCACCATCCAGATCCAGGCGGAGATCGAACCGAATTGTCCCCGGGTGCTGGCCGACAGCACCCAGCTGCACCAGGTCC